>CAZNEU010000022.1:0-4196 GCA_964571915.1 uncultured Phycisphaeraceae bacterium | reverse complement strand
GGTCCAACGGGAGGCAGCCCAGCTTCAAGCGACGGGGACTGACGGTGAGGTCGGTCCGCTGCATAGGGTCCAGTATGTAGTGAACCTCGACGTTTGTCGTCCATCGGGTGCAACTGCAGGCAAGACTTGGCAGACGCTGGCAAGCCTGCGCACGCAGGAGGCATGGTATCCCCGGCGTGGCTCGAACACGCGACCTGCGGTTTAGGAAACCGCCGCTCTATCCAACTGAGCTACCGGGGCAAATGGGCTTATTTTTGGGCTCCGATTTGACCTTTGGAGCGTGGTCGCCAAAGTGTGTCTGACACCCGTTGTGGCACCCGTGCGGGTGTCGGCGGGTGGTGTCGGGGCGTGCCCCCAGCGGGGGTGCCAGCCCCGAGTCCTCGGGCGGGAGACGCGGTCATGGCACAGCGTACACCGGCGGTTCATGCACGACCAACCAGGCCCTACGCGGATTTTGGGCTGTTTCCGCACGCCACGGGGCGGTGGGCCAAGAAGATCCGGGGGTCGCCCGCCCCTGCTCTGGTGGGGCGGACGTCCCGTCCGCCAAGGTCTCTGGTGCGGCGGTCGCCGCGGCGACCGCCATCCATCACTCCACCAATCCGCCACTTCTTTGCCTCTGAGGGCCGCGTTCGCGCGCGATTGTGTGGTCATCCACCGCTTCCCCCTTGCTTTCGCTCCCCCTCCGCGCATCGTCTCCACGTGGAACACCCGCTCAACCAACCCGTTGGTCTGCTTGGTGGGGCGGACGTCCGGTCCGCCACTCCGTCCGTTGGTGCCTCCGTGCCGCAGTTCACCCGCCCGGGCGGGTGCCTTCCCGGCTTCTCCCCGGACACCACCAACGCTCTCCTCGCTGACCTTCTCGAATCCACCGCCTCCCTCCCCGAGATCGCCTCCACCCACAACCTCAAAGTCGCCGACCTCCTCGCGTGGTCCGAGTCGCCCATCATCGCCGACCTCCTCGCACGCCTGCGCCGCCTCCAATCGCAGCGCCGCCAACTCCAGGCTCAATCTCACGCGCTCATCTCGATGGACGCCCTCGCCGCCATCCTCCGCAAGGCCAACTGCGACGCTTCGCCGCCCCACCCCGAAACCACACGCCGCGCGGCGACCGCCCTCCTCCGTGCCACAATCCTCCGGCCTCCGCGCCCCGACGATCGCGACCAGCCCCGCAACGACGATCATCCTCCGGGCAGCCCGCCCGATTCCTCCGGCACGTGCCCACCGCACGACACCTTCCCCCGCGACCCGCTCTGCCCATCGCCCGCTCCCCCACACCCCCCCCGCCTCCCGTCCCCGCCACAACCACCGCTACCGGCCTCGGAGAGCGCCCTGTGCTGCCGCCCACGCCCGCCACTGGTCAGTCTCGCCGCGCATGGCGACTTCGTGCAGCATGGCGACCGTGCGATCATCGGCGCGGCCGCAGCGCAGTTGCAGGCGGACCAGGCCCTGTGTCGCCGCGAGGTGGTGGGGGTAGACCTCGAGTGCGGCGTCGTACGTGGCCAGGGCATCGTCGGTGCGGCCGGCGCGTTCGAGCGTGAGAGCGAGGTTCACACGCGGGTCGGGGTGGCCGGGGAGCAACTTCTTGGCCCACTCGAACTCGCTCGCGGCTTCGTACAAGTCGCCGCGCATGAGCAGCAGCGTGCCGAGGTTGTTGTGCGCGGGTCCGTTGTACAGATCCAGCGCGAGCGCCTCGCGCAGCAACTTCTCCGCCGCGGCCGGGTTGGGGGGGTCGCTGTCGATGATCTCCGCGGCACGCCGCGCGAGTTGCTCCGATGCGGCGGTGTCGCGCGGCAGACCGCCCATGTCGACGTACGGGCTGGTGGAATAGCCGCGGTTATTGGTGCAGCCGGTGAGTGGGAGCAGCGCGATCGCGGTGAGTGTGGCGAGCGCGGCCGTGAGCGTGGTCGTGAACGCGCAACCGACGAGCCCTGCCCGCTTCCGGCGTGCGGTGGTGGGTACAAGCGAATGCGTCATGGCTTTGCTCCGGTGATCGGTGAGGTTGAGGAGGCGGGGGGGGCGAGTGCGCGGCCGGGCAAGAGGGGCGAGTTCGAGCCGCGGCGGGGCGACTTCGCCCCCGCGCTGCCGGCGGCAGATGTCGCGGGAGTTGCTGGCGCGGGGCGCTCCGGCTTGAACAGGGCGAGCGTCTCCGCCGCGAGTTGGATGCGCAGGGGCAGGTCGCCCCCGTTCGCGGAGGTCGCCTCGATGGGCGTGATCTCGACGGATGTGATGGTCCACGCGTCCAGCCGCTGGCGGAAGTGCCCGAGGAACGTGCCCAGTTGGGGGAGCGTGAGGCCCGAGAGCGTGAGGTGCGCACGCCGGCGCAGCACGCGGGGCTCCCCGGCAGCGCCGGGCGCGAGCGCGGAGCCCGAGGGAGCACCCTCGTCGCCCGATGCCGCGAGCGAGACGAGCGTTGACGGTGGCAGACCCGACGCGGCCAGGACCGCGGCAACATCCTGCGCCAGGCCGGAACCGGTCGGGGCACGATGCGTCCACTCCGGGAGGGAGACTTGCAGATCCGCGATGCGGCGGGCCGATTCGGTGGCGCTGGCGAGTTGGCCGAGCCGCGCGTTCGCCGCCGAACGTGCCGACCACGCTGCCGGCGCGAACCACGCCAGCGGCGCACCGGCCACCACCGCAACCACCAACCATAGAGTCAGGGGCGAACGCATCACGGTGCGCTCCTTGCCAGCGGCTTGTCTGGGGTGCCGAGAGCCTCGCGTTGCTCCGCCGTGGCCGGAGTTCGCGTGAGCGCAATGCTCAGGCGCGTCGCCACCCCCGCGGTGGAGATGCGCGGCTCGGCCATCGTCCAGCCCGCTGGCGCGTGCAGGTCCTTCAGGAGCGGCGCGTGGTCGCCAGCAACGGAGATAGAGAGTGATGCGCGGTCCCCGGCCGCGCTGAGGCCCAAGAGTTTGGCCTCGGACCGCAGCGGCCACGCCGCGAGCAGACCGGTGAGGCCGTCGGTCGCGTCCCGCGGCACATCCGCGCCGCGAGCCGTGCGGGAGAGGATCGCCAGCGACCGAACACTTCGCTCGAGCGCGGCGGGGATGTCTGCGGCGGCGAGCGGCGCGCTGCCCGGGTCCATGTCTTGCGCGAGGGTTTGGAGGGCCGTGCCGGTCGCGGCCTCGACGCGCTGCCAGTGCCGCTCGCGGCGCGCCAGACCCGCCGCGATGAGGAGCGAGCACACGACGGTGGTCGCGGCCACGAGCGCGTGCCGCTTCCAGCGGCGCTGGCGCAGTGGTTGCGGCTCCAGCGCGCCGACGAGCAGGTTGAGACGCGCGGCGAGCGCTCTCATGGTTGCATCCGACGTACCAGCCCCCGGGAACGCCGCGGGAACACTCGCGGGCGTGAGGCGCTCGACGCGTTGGTCCAAGGAACGCAGGTCATCGATCGGTGCAGCGCACACCAGCAGCGTGCCGGCGCGGCCCGCGCTCGCCAGCGGCACACACACCACTTGGTGGTGGTCCAGCGACACCGGGCAGAGTTCCTGCGTGGCCGGTCGAAGTCCATCGGGCAGGGCACTCGTGCGCTGCCACCCTTGGCCGTCAATCACCGCCCAGAGGAAGCGATCCGCCGACCACGACACGGAGGTTGCATCGCTCATCGGGAGGCCTCCGTGATCCCCGACCCCCCCGGGGCCAGCGTGAGCGTGGAGGCGAGCGTGCCCTCCCCGATCGTGAGCGAGGTGGTCGTCACGCGGGCCACCCCCGTGCGCCCCCCCCAGCCCGCGGTGCTCGTGCTCTTCTCGCCGTCGCGGATCGTCACGATGCGGTCGGCATCAGGGTCGTAACAGACCGCCGCGCGGCCGGTCGGTTCGTCGATGATCGCCAGCAGTTGGAGTTTGAGAGGAGGCGGAGGAGGTGGTGGGGGTGCAGGCTTGGGCGCGGGCGGGGGAGGGGGTGGCGCGACCCAGATCGGGGCGCGGTACGGAGCAAGGTCCATGGCCACAGCACGCGGCGAGAGCAGGGGCGCAAGCGGCTCACGCGATTCGCCTGCGGCCGCGCCGGGCGCGGCGACATCTGTCGAACCCAGCGGCCAGAAGGCCCACGCGCTGCACAGGGCAACCGGAACCAAGAGTGCCGCGCGGCCGCTGCGCCACATCGTGCGCTGGCGCTGCGAGGTGGGTGGGTCGGCGGGCTGGATGTGGTGCGTGGTCTCACTCACGGCGTGGTTCCCTCCGCCGGTGCCGCGTCGAGCAT
>CAZNEU010000021.1:0-2182 GCA_964571915.1 uncultured Phycisphaeraceae bacterium | reverse complement strand
TACTTGGCCCGAATCTCGGCGAACAGGTCGGCGTGGAAGGGGTACAACTGCTCGATCCGCACGATGGCCGTGTCGTAGCGCCGCAGCGCGTCCCGCCGCGCCGCCAGTTCGTGATAGACCTTGCCGGAGCAGAGCAGCACGCGGCTCACCGTGCGCCGCTCGCTCTTGTTGGCCTCGAAGAACGGGTCGTCGAGCATCTCGTGGAAGCGACCCGTGGCGAGTTCCTCCACGCGGCTGGTGGGCACGCGCAGGTTGCTCTTGGGCGTCATCACGATCAGCGGCTTGCGGAAGTTGCGCCGCACCTGCCGCCGCAGCATGTGGAAGTGCTGGGCCGCGGTGCTGGGGTAGCACACCTGCATGTTCTCATCGGCGCAGAGTTGCAGGAACCGCTCCATGCGACCGGACGAATGCTCCGGACCCTGCCCCTCGTAGCCGTGCGGCAGCAGCAGCACCAGGCCGCTCCAACGCTCCCACTTGATCTCCGCGCTGGCCAGATACTGGTCGATCAGCACCTGCGCGCCGTTGACAAAGTCGCCGAACTGCCCCTCCCACAGCACCAGCATGTTGGGGTCGGCCAGCGAGTAGCCGTAGTCAAAGCCCATCACCGCGAACTCGCTCAGCGGGCTGTCGTGTACGCACAGACGGGCCTGGGTCGGCCGGCCGTCCGGACCCGCCTTGCCGGCCTCATCCGGCAGCAGCGCGATCGTCCGCATCGAGTTGAGCGGCACGAAACGCTGGTTCGTTTTCATGTCGCGCATGGCCGCGTGCCGTTGCGTGAACGTGCCGCGCCGGCTGTCCTGCCCGCTCAGGCGCACGGCCGTGCCCTCCAGCAGCAGCGTGCCCAACGCGATCAACTCGGCATCGGCGTGCGTGAGCGCCACCGGGCCGTCTCTGGCCTCAAGGCCCTGCGCCAGCGCGGCGCGTTCCGCCAGCAACTTCCGGAGTTTGGGGTTGGTGTTGAAACCCGCGGGCACCGTGCCGCCGCCCAGCGCACCGATCACCTCGCGCAGGTGCTCCGCACTCGCGGCGGTCTTCACCGGGGCATGGCTGTAATCCCACCCCATGCCCTTCCAGCGCTTGCCGCCCGGGTCGATCGTGGGGTCGTGCGGCGTGCCCTTGGCCTTGGCCTGGGCCTTGTCCAGCGCGGCATCCAAATCCTTCCGCAAAGCCTCCATCTCGCCCGCCGTCAGCACACCCTGTTCCACCAGCGCGCCCGCGTAGCGCTTGAACATGCCCGGCTGCTTGCGGATGAACTCGCTCTCGATGGGCTGCGTGAAACTCGCCTCGTCGGTCTCGTTGTGGCCGTACTTGCGGTAGCACCACATGTCGATGAACACATCACGCTTGAACTTCTGGCGATACTCCATCGCCAACGCCGCCACCGCCACCACCGCCTCGGGGTCGTGCCCGGCCACGTGAAACACCGGCGCATCGATCATCAGGCCCACATCCGTGCAGTACGGCCCCGATCGGGCATCGCTCGCATCGGTCGTGAAGCCGATCAGGTTGTTCACCACCACGTGTACCGTTCCGCCCACGGTGTAGCCGTCCAGTTGGCTCATGTTCAGCGTCTCGGCCACCACGCCCTGCCCGATCAGCGCGGCATCGCCGTGCACCAGCACCGGCACCACGCGCGTGCGCTGCGTGTCGTTCCACAGCCGCTGCTTGGCCCGCACACGCCCGCACACCACCGGGTCCACAGATTCCAGGTGGCTCGGGTTGCTCGCCAAGGCCACGTGCATCGCGCGGCCGTTCGAGAGATTCCGCTCGCCCGAGTACCCCCGGTGATACTTCACATCGCCGCCGCCATCCACAAAGTCTTCCTCCCACGAGCCGTCGAACTCCGTAAAAATCTGCTCGTAGGTCTTCCCGACGATGTTGTTGAGCACATTCAGCCTGCCGCGGTGAGACATGCCCAGCACAATCTCCTCGGCCCCGCGCTCCGCCCCCGCCACCAGCAGGCGCTCCAGCAACGGGATCAGCGACTCACCCCCCTCAAGGCTGAACCGCTTGGCCCCCTGATACCGCCGGTGGATGAACGTCTCAAAGCCCTCGGCACAGTTGAGGTTCCGGAGCACCTCGATGCGTTCCTCGCGCAACAGCGTCGCGCGGGGGTCGATGTCCTCGACGCGAGACTGGAGCCATGCCCGCTGGACCGGATCCTGTATGTGCTGCACCTGCG
>CAZNEU010000020.1:0-1511 GCA_964571915.1 uncultured Phycisphaeraceae bacterium | reverse complement strand
GCACTGTTTGGGATTGTCTTGCTGACGCTGATCAACCTGCGGGGGGTGAGGGCCACGGGCAGGCTTTCCACGGTCCCGACGCTGGCGTTCATCGCGATCATGGTGGCGCTCCTGATCACGGGCGTTGTGCGATACGTGGTCCAGGGCACGCCGGTGCCGGAGGCGCCCGAGGCGGCGGACGCGCTGGCAGGCGTGGGGCTGTTCTTGCTATTGCGGGCGTTCGCGGCCGGCTGCACGGCCCTGACGGGGATAGAGGCCATTGCGAACGCGGTCGGGGTGTTCAAGCCGCCGGAGTCAAAGAACGCGGGCCGGACGATGCTGTGGATGGCGCTCATCCTGGCAGGGCTGTTCATCGGGATCACCTACTTCGCCCGCCGGCTGGGCGTAGTGCCCGCAGCCGACCAGACGGTGGTGTCGCAGATCGCTCGGCTCGTGTTCGCGGGCAGCCCGGTCTACTACGTCGTGCAGATAGCAACGGTGGGTGTGCTGGGACTTGCGGCGAACACCGCGTTCTCCGCGTTCCCCAGGGTGACGTATCTGCTCGGGCGGGACCGCTACCTGCCCCAGCAGCTATCGGACACCGGGCGCCGGCTGGTGTTCTCGAACGGGATCATGCTGCTGGCTGTCCTTTCGTTCGGGGTTGTGGTGGCGGTCGGGGTCAACGTGCACGCGTTGATCCCGCTTTACGCGGTGGGCGTGTTCATGTCGTTCACACTCTCCCAGGCAGGAATGGTGGTGCACTGGCGCCGCGTGAGGGAGCCGGGCTGGCGGCGGGGGGCGTTGATCAACGGGACAGGCGCGGTGGTGACGTGCGCGGCGTTGATCGTCATCGCCGCCACCAAGTTCACCAACGGCGCGTGGGGGGTCATCGTGTTCGTGACGTTCACGCTTTGGCTGTTCAGCGCCATACACCGGCACTACCTGATGGTGGCGAAAGACCTTTCGCTGGAGGGGTTCACAACGCCGCCGCCACCGCTGAAACACACGGTTATCATCCCGATCTCAGGCGTGCACCGGGCCGCGCTGAACGCGGTGGCTTACGCCAAGGCGCTTTCGACCGATGTGCGCGCGGTGCACGTGTGCTCGGAAGAGTCCGAAGGGGAAGCGCTGAGGGCGAAATGGCGCCGCTACGTGCCGGATGTGCCGATGGAGGTCATCCATTCGCCGTTCCGGAACGTCGTCGGGCCGTTCTTGAGGTACGTGGACAGCGTGCGGCGGGCGGACCAGCAGCAGTTGATTACAGTCGTCATCCCCGAGTTCGTCACGCGCCACTGGTGGGAGATTTTCTTGCACCACCAGATGGCGTGGGTGTTCCGGGTGGCGCTGATTTTCCGGCGCAGCATTGCCGTGGCGAGCGTGCCCCACCACCTGCGGCCACAGGGCCAGCGGTAGGCCGGGCCCAGGACCTCCCGTCATCCCGAGGCCGGAGGCCGAGGGATCTGGGGTGGGGTCAAATCCCGTCTTCATCCGGACTGCCTCCACAGATTCCTCCCCTTCGCTCCACGTGCCCG
>CAZNEU010000019.1:0-3339 GCA_964571915.1 uncultured Phycisphaeraceae bacterium | reverse complement strand
GAGAGCGGCATCAAGATCATCGACCCCTTCGCCGACGAGAAGGAGGAGAAGACCGTGCTGGCCGCGGCCACCGACTTCGACATCGCCGCGGGCGGCAAGAAACTCGTCGTCTTCCGGGGCGGGGCCGTCTCGATCGTTGATGCCTCCGCGGGCGGCAAGTCGCAGGCTGTCTCCACGGCCAACATGCGGGTCATGGTCGATCCGCGCACCGAATGGCGGCAGATGATCCACGACGTCTACCGCCTCCACCGCGACTTCTTCTACGAGCCCACCATGCACGGGGTTGACTGGGCCGCCGTGCGCGACCACTACCTGAAGATGATCGACGACTGCGCCAACCGCGAGGACGTGGCGTATGTGATGGCCGAGATGGTCAGCGAACTCAACATCGGCCACGCCTACATCTCCAACCCCGGAGATGTCGAGGTGGCGCCCACCACCGCCATCGGCATGCTCGGCGTGGATTGGGAACTGGCCACAACGCCCGAGGGCAAGGGCTTCCGCATCGCCCGGATTCACGAGGGCGGCCCGTGGGATTCCGACGCACGCGGCCCCCTCAGCCAGCCCTCCAAGGTGAAGGACCGGGTCAACGTCGGCGACTTCCTCCTGGCCGTGAACGGGTCGCCCGTTGACACCTCCAAAGACCCCTACGCGTCCTTCATCGGTCTGGTCGACCGCCCCACCACGCTCACCGTCAACGCCAAGCCCGTCATGGACGGCTCCGAGCGCGAGGTGCTCGTGAAGCCCGCGGCGAGCGAGGTCGCACTCCGCTACCGCTCGTGGATCGAGTCCAAACGCAAGCATGTGGATGAAACGTCCGGCGGCACCATCGGCTACATCTACGTGCCAAACACGGGTATTGACGGCCAGAGCGACCTGTTCCGGCAGTTCTTCGGGCAGCGCGACAAGGCCGCGCTCATCATCGACGAGCGCTGGAACGGCGGCGGGCAGATCCCCACGCGCTTCATCGAACTGCTCAACCGACCCGTCACCAACTACTGGGCACGGCGCGACGGCCACGACTGGGTCTGGCCCCCCGACAGCCACCAGGGACCCAAGGCCATGCTCATCAACGGCCTGGCCGGTTCCGGCGGCGACATGTTCCCGTGGCTCTTCAAGCAGAGCAAGCTGGGCAAGGTCATCGGCACACGCACGTGGGGCGGCCTCGTCGGCATCTCCGGTAATCCCGGCCTGATCGACGGCGGTGTGATCACCGTGCCCACCTTCGGCTTCTACGAGAAGGACGGAACCTGGGGCGTGGAGGGCCACGGGGTCGATCCCGACATGGTCGTGATTGATGACCCCGGCAAGATGACCAAGGGCGAAGACCCGCAACTGGACGCGGCCGTCGCCCACCTGCTCGCCGAGATCAAGGCCAACGGGTACGCACCGCCCAGGCGCCCCGCCAGCCCGGACCGTAAAGGCATGGGCCTGCCCGAGAAAGACCGCTAGCGGAGGCGACTTGCGGTGGGGCGGACGTCCCGTCTGCCTCGCGGCTTGGTGGGGCGACGGCTCGTCCGCCCTGCGTGGGTGCCATGGTCGCTTGGTGGCCTTGGGCCTTCGTCGCTCCGTCACTCCGTCACTTTGTCACTTTGTCACTTCCCGCCCCATGGTCCTCCTCGAAGACCCACCCGCCGACCTCGCCACGCCCACCGGCCCCATGCGCACCTACACGCTGCGCCCGGTGGCCCCGGGCCGCTACCCCGGCCTCGTCCTTTTCTCCGAAATCTTCCAGGTCGCCGGCCCTGTCCGGCGCTTCGCGTCGGTCCTTGCCGGGCACGGCTTCGTCGTCGCCATCCCAGAGGTCTTCCACGACCTGCTCACAGCCGGCGAGGTTCTGGCCTACGACACGCCCGGCGCCGACAAGGGCAACGCCTGCAAGGCGGGCAGACCCGTTGCCGCGTACGACGATGATGCACGCTCAGCCCTCGATCACCTCGCCAACCACGCCGCCTGCACCGGCGCACTGGGCGTGGTCGGCATCTGCATCGGCGGGCACCTGGCCTTCCGGGCCGCCATGAACACCTCCGTCCGTGCCGCGGCGTGCTTCTACGCCACCGACATCCACAAGGGTTCGCTCGGCAAGGGTGGAGATGACACGCTCGCCCGCGTGGCCAAGGGCGACCTGAAGGCCGAAACCCTCATGATCTTCGGCCGCCAGGACCCGCACATTCCCCGCGAGGGCCGCCGCCTGATTTACGACGCAATGACCGACGCGGCGTGCAACTTCTCGTGGCACGAGTTCAATGCCGCGCACGCCTTCATGCGCGATGAGGGCAACCGCTACAACCCGGAACTGGCAGGCCAGTGCGTGGGCATGGTGGCCGATCTGATGCGCCGCAAACTGGGCGAGGGCGACAGCGGCCCGCCCGTGGTGCAGGCGTAGCGAGCGCGGTGGTTCGCGGCGGGCCTACCCCGCCAGCGCTTCGCGCGAGGGGTCGATCCCCAGCAGTTTCATCTTCTTGTAGAGCGTGGTGCGGTTGATGCGCAGGGCCTCGGCCGCCTTGAGCCGGTTCCACCCCGAGGCTCGCAGGGCCTCCAGAATAATCCGCCGCTCGGGCTCGCGCAGCGCATCTTCCAACGAGCCACGGTCGCCCCCCGCCGGGCGCACGCCAACCGCCGCCGCGGCCGACAGCGTCGCCGCGCTGGTGGGGAAGGGGATCGGCCCGGCCGGGCAGGGTCCCTGCTGCGGGCCTTGCACCGAGTTCGCACCTGCGCTACCGGGCGGCAGGGAGGAGCTGTGGCCCGTCAACGCCGCGGGCGCGGCATCCACCACATGGCCCGGCAGGTCGTCGAGTTTCACCGTGGGCGTGCGGCTCAGCACCACCGCCCGCTCCACAATGTTCGAGAGTTCGCGCACGTTGCCGGGGTACGAGTATCGCCGCAGGGCCTCCGTGGCCGCGCGGTCAAAGCCCGCCATGGTCTTGCCGTTGCTCGCGGCGTGCTGGCTCAGGAAGTGCTCCGCCAGCGCAGCGATGTCGCTCAGGCGTTCACGCAGGGCGGGCAGTTCGATCTTCACCACGTTGATGCGGTAGTACAGGTCCTGCCGGAAGGCCCCGCGAGAGACCAGTTCTTCCAGCGGCTGATTGCTCGCCAGCACGACGCGCACATCCACCTCCACCGTCTGGTTGCTGCCCACCGGCTCGAACTTGCGTTCCTGCAGTACGCGCAGCAGTTTCAACTGCATGCCGGGGCTGGCCGAGTTGATCTCATCCAGGAACAGTGTCCCACCGTTCGCGGCCAGGAACCTGCCGGTTTGGTCGGCGTGGGCCCCCGTGAAACTCCCCTTCACGTGCCCGAAGAGGTCGCTCTCAAGCTGCGTTAACGGAAAGCTCCCGC
>CAZNEU010000018.1:0-12947 GCA_964571915.1 uncultured Phycisphaeraceae bacterium | reverse complement strand
CCCGGCTCCAGCGCCGAGAACCTCTACGGGAACCCACGCGGCGGAGGCGGAGGAGGCGGAGGGGGTGGAGGGGGTGGAGGGGGTGGAGGCGGAGGCCCGCCCCCGGGTGGCGGAGGCGACGATGACGACGACCCATTCCCGAGCATTCCTGCGCCCGGCCCCGCCGCGCTGGTTGCCGTCGGGGCGCTGATGATGGCGCGCAGGGAGCGGCGCGCGCCGGCATCAGCACGCTGAGCAACACAGCGCCCAGCCGCCGTCGGGCCGCGTGTACACCGCCCAAGCCAAGCAGGGCCGCTCCGCCGGGCGCGGCGGCCCGCTTGATCGCGCGCCGCGATTGTGCGAAAAAAATACGAACAATGACTCCGGCCATAGGTTGGAATGCTCATTTTTGCATACCCGAGGGAAAACCCCCGCACACGCGTGCGAAATCGGGTAGTATTTCCGCAGCCTCGGACGGGCGCGGCAACGGACCTTGACGGGTGCGTTTGGCTGCGCTCGAGGGGCGTGTGCGGTTCTGCTTGCGCGACAGGAGCGTTGCGATGGCGACCGAGCCCATGTCCTCGCCCACGAACCTGAAGATCGACGGCAGCGACATGGCCGCCCGGCCGGCAGCGTCGGGTGATGCCCTGCCCTCCTCCAACTGCACGCGCTGCCACGCCGGCCCGGACGCGGAGCACGCGGCCGAGTTTTACGAATCCATCTATTGCGGCGCCAACGGCGACCCCGGGCGGGTGCCGTGGGCCGATTGCCACGCCTGCCCGATCGTGGTGGAGTGGCTGAACGCGCACGCGCCGGTGCTGGTGCGCCCCGGCTGCCGCGCCGTGGTGGTGGGGTGCGGGCTGGGCGACGACCTGATCGAACTGGCGGAGCGCGGCTACGACGTGGTGGGCTTTGACATCTCACCCACGGCGGTGCGCTGGGCCGCGCGTCGGCACCCCGGGCACGCGGAGCGTTTCATCACGGCCGATCTGCTGAACCCGCACCCGCGCCTGGTGCGGCGCTTTGATCTGGTGATCGAGGCGTACACGCTCCAGTCCATTCACCCCATGCTGCGCGGGCGTGCCGCCCGGTCGCTGGAGGCCCTCATGGCCCCGCGCGGCGTGCTGCTGACCACCTGCCGCGCCAGAGATGACCGGACCTCGCTCGACGATCTCATCTCGCCGCCCTACCCGCTCACGGCGGGCGAACTGCTGGCGGCCGCGAGCGAGGCCGGCCTGACCCCGCTGTGCAGCGATGCCGCCGTGGTTGAGAGCGACCACCCCAAGCGTCCGGGGCACCGGCACCTGCGTGCGGTGTTTGTGCGCGGGTGAGGGCGAGGGCGCGACGGCGGCGAAACGCCGCCGCTCATCGTGGTGCCTGGGGCGCGCGATACACCAGCGTGGTTCGACCCGCAGTGAGCGCGATGCGGCCCGGCATGAGGCTCAGCCGCGCCGGGGGCTCGCCAAGCAAGAGCGGGGTGCTGGAGACCAGCCGCCCCGTGCCGCTCTCCATCAGGTGCAGGGCGTAGACCAGGCCCGCCTCGTTGGCCGGCGCCCGGGAGGCGAGCCCGGAGTCGATCGTGGCGATCACCCCCTCGCCGGGAACCGGGCCGACCAGCGTGTCGTCGGCCGCCAGCGCATCGCCGCCGACGATGTTGCCGTCGCGGTCGATCAGGAAGAGGCCCTTGGGCGAGCAGAGCGCCAGGCCGCCGTTCTCGACGGCGTAGGCCTGCGGTTCGCTCGAGGTTTCGAGGCGCACCCCCTCTTCGCCGCGTGCCGAAACCGGGCGGGCCACGCCGCTGGTGAAGGAGACGCTCCACAGGGTTCGATCGGAGGCCACCAGGAGCAGGCTCTGGCCGAGGGCCCAGGCCCGGAGCGTGCCGGAGGCGAGCGGGTCGGTGTTCACCCAGAGCACCTGGCCGCTCTCGGGGTCGATGGCGCACAGGCCCGAGGCACACCCCAGCACCAGATCGCCCCGGTTGCTGAGCCGGAGCCAGCGCACCTGACCCGGGGGTGGCTCGATCTCATGGAGCACGCGGCCGCTGCGGGCATCGACGATCAGCAACACGGGCACGATGGCGGCCACGGAGCCGTCGGCTCGGTGTGCGTCGCGTTCGCCGGCGATCGCCAGGGTGGACCCGGCCACGTCGCAGTCGAAGACGCGCGCAATCGGCAGGCCCGCCGCCCACAGGCTGGAACCGGCATCGGCATCGAAGGCCACGGCGCGGCCCGTCCGTTCAACGAGAACGAACGTCCGATCGTCGGTACACACGAGCAGTTCGCCGGGTGGACGCGCACCCTCCAAGGGCGTCTGCACGCGCTCAACCGGACGCGCGGCACCCTCGGCCGGCACGGCCCCGCCCGCGGCCCCGGGAGCGATCACGCCCCCGCCCGCCGGACCCTCGAAGTGGGTGTTGAAGGGCTTGCTGCGCCAGGCCACGGTGCCGGTGGCCGTGTCGATGCGTTGCAGAACACCGCCCCCGGACGTGTTCATGAAGAGCATGGCCGCGGTGCTGTCGATGCGCACCAGTTCCGTCGTTTCGGCCTCGGGTTGAGCGCTCCACACTTCGGCCAACGGCGCCTCGGGCTCTTGGGCGGCCAGCAGCATCACCCGATCGTCCTCATGGCGGAGCATGAGCGCGGCGGGCGCGACACCCAGCGTGGGACGGATGGCCGGCTCCAGAATCGTCCACCCCGTGAAAACCTCCACGCCCTCGGCCCGCGGCGCGCCCACGGCCGGCCACCGATGAACCAGCGCCACCTGGCGACCCAACTCGGCGGCGAGGGCGGGGGTGTCGATCGGGCCTGCGCCGGTGCGGGCGAGGTGTACGGACGGGAAGCGGGCGCCAGCCCCGCTGAGCGTTTCCGCGGCCGCGGCAAAGAGTGAACGGGCCTTCAGGTTCATCACCAGTTCACCCGCCAACTCGCCCACCACGGCGGGCACCGGGTCGGGAATGTGCTGGGCGGTCTGCAGGCCGATCTCCAGGGCCCGGGCCGCCGCACGCGGGCGCTCGGCGGCGGTGTAGAGCAAACCCACGCGCAACCACAGCGCGGGCGTGCCCACGGCCACCGGGTAGCGGCGTGCCAACTGCTCGATGTCGCCCGGGCCTGCCGCGCCGGGCAAGGTGGCCAGGGCCGCCGCGAACTCACGCTCCATGTCGGCATAGACGGCGCGCCCGCGTGCGGCCACGAGCGCTTCCAGCCGGCGGGTGGCCTGGGCATCGGCCCGCACGCCCAGGCGTTCACCCTGCCACATGGCGTTGGAGAGGTCGGCGGAGGCGAGCACTCCCTGGTACGCGGCGACCGCATCGGCGAAGCGCCCGGCGCGCTCGTGAGCGCGTCCGAGGTAGAGGCGGTGGGCGACGGCCTCCTCGCTGGTGCGGGCCATGGCGCCGTAGCGGTCAAGCACGGCCATGAGCAGGTCGGGCGGGAGCACGCCGGCATCGGTCGCTGCACCCGCCCCCGCCGCGCCGGCGAGGGGTGCCGTTGATGCTTCGCGGAGCGTGGTGGCGACCATGCGGCGGAGGGCCGCGAGCAGGCGGCGGCGATCGGGCTCAACGGTCTCGGCAAGGTCGGCGGCGTTGAGGGCGCCGGCCCGTATGGCGGCCATGGCCGCGTCGGTGGCGAAGAGTACGCGCTCGTGGTGCCCGGCGCGATAAGCGAACTCGGCGAGCGCGATCGCGGCGGAGGCATCGCGGGGGCTGGAGGCAATGCGGTCGGTCAGCAGGCGGTCGCCCGCGTCCCACGACAGGTAGTTGTGCAGGCGTGAATCGTCGGCCACGAGCAACTGCCCGCCGTCGGCCACGAGGCTGCCGCTGTCGTCGATGGCGATGAACGCGGGGCTCGCGGCCGAGCCCCGCTCGCCCGGTGCAACCCGCGGGTCCACACCGGCAACGCCGGCCGCGAGCGGCACCAGCAGCCGGCCGCCGGCAACCACCACGCGCCCGCGGATGCCCGGCGGGTCAAACCTGGCCACCACGGGCGCGGCGGCACGCGGGTCGGCGCCGTTGAGCAGCACCAGCGCGTCTTCGCCCACGAGCGCCAGCGTCTGGCCCGCGCCCAGCAGGTACGCGGGTGTGCCCAGGCGCTGATCGTCAAGCCGCCATGCCACGCCGCCACCGGCCACATCAACGGCCACCACCTGGCGACGGTCGGGCGTGAGCACGATCGCCCGCCCGTTCAAGATCACCGGGATCTGCGTCTGCCAAGTCGATGCGCTCTGGCCCGCGTCGGCGGCCTCACCGGCAAACCGCCGCACCCAGAGCGGGCGGCCCGTGCCCGCGATGTACGCCGCGAGCAGGCCCATGCGGTCCGAACGGATGTAGACCCCCTCGACGATCACGCCGCCGTCGGTCACGGGCGAGGAACGCTGGAAGGGGAGCGCGCCGATGGAGCCGACAAGGCTGGTCCAACGTGTGGAGCCGTCTTCCAGACTGATGCCCGCGAGGTAGAGGGCCGCACCCAGGCGGCGCTCACGCAGTTCCTTGCGGAAACTGACCACGGCCAGGTCGCCCTCGAGCACGATGGGCCCACGCACACGGGCCCGGGCCAGTTGGGGGTCGATCTGCCCGGACCACTTCGTCCACCGCACCTTGCCGCTGGAAGCGTCGATGGCGGCGACAAGGTCCTGCTCCTCCTCGCGGGAATCGCCCGAGGCCGTGGCCAGCACCCACGGGCCGCGCACGGCCACGCCGGCCACGTCTTCCCAGGTGCGGAAGTTCATGCGCCCGCGGCCCGGACCCGCGTCCGGCTCCTCGGGCTCGCCCTCCAGCCCCAGCAATCTGCCCGCCTCCACGCGCCAGCGTGGCATGAGCGTCAGGCGGTCGAACGCGAAGATGCCGCGCGGCGATGACAGCACCACCAGGTCGCCGCTCACCGCGGGCATCGTGCGCAGCTCGCGCCCGCCGGGCGGCAGAAACTCCGGGTTGTTCGCGCGTGCCCCGGGGCGCGGCGCCTCGCCGGAATCTCGGCGCCCGAACCGCACGCTCGCGACCGGGCGCGACACCAGCCCGTCCAGCGCGGCCTCGCCCTGGGCCTGCAACGGTGAGTGTACGGCGGGAACATCGGGCCCTCGTACCAGGCTCACCGCGGCTTCCTCCAGGCCCGCGCGCCGGGCCCATGCAAGGGCGCGGTTGCTGGCCGCGGGGGAGGCCACGTAACGGGCAACCTGCACGGCCAGTCGGGCCGCGCGGCGGGCAGGGTTGGCCGCGTCGGCATCGGGCTGTGCGGGGGGAACACAATCGGGATGGGCCTCCAGTTGCAGCAGCGTGTGCCACGCGGCCCAGAACTGCGACGCCTCCATCTGCTCGCCAGCCACACGGAGCGCGGCCAGGGCGCCCGCGCGCGTCAGCAGCCGGCCGCGTTCGACCATCACGAACCGTCCGGCCCGCAAGTCGTCCTCCGCTTGCCGCTCTTGCGAGACACGATAGCGCTCCAGGAGCGCGGCATCGCCCAGCAGAAACCGGTGCGCGGCCTCGCGGATGGGCACGTAGAGCGTCGCGTCGCTGATGGACGCGACGATGCCGCCCGGGCCTTGGGCGTCATCATCCAGCACGCGCTGCACCAGCCGCACGGCCTGGTCGATGTTGCCGGAGGCCCGGTTCTCACGGGCCCGGGCCAACGCTTCGCCCGCGGCGAGCGACTCGTTGACAAAGACCGGGTTCTCCAGACCGCCCGCGGGCTGGGCGGAAGCAGCGCCCGCACCGAGCGCAAGGCACAGCGCCGCGCAGCCGACGGCCGCGAGCAGGCCCCGCAAGGGTCCGGGCACCGGGATTTTCAACTCGTCCGAGAACGTAGAGGAACCTCCCCGTGAGAGTGTACGGAATGAAGATGGGGGTGGTTGCTTGTGGAGGCCATCGAACAAGCCGAATCGACGTGCGGGAGGTCATCCTTGATACCCGGCGTGCAGATTCCTTTGGCGGGGCCGATCGCGGAGCGCGTGCTCGCGGGCCGTTCGTCGCGTGTGCTCATGCTCACCCTGGCCATCCTGACGATGAGCATCGCGGACCTGCACCTCACGCTGCTGCACCTGCACTCGGCGGGGATGATCGAGGGCAACCCGCTGGCCCGCGCCGTGATGGACCTGAACTGCTCGTGGGTGCTGGGCGCCTGGAAGATGATGCTCGTGGGCACGACCTGCCTGATCCTGTGTTCCACGAGGAACACCCGCTCCGCCGAGATCGCCGCCTGGGTGAGCGTGCTGATCATGACGTGGCTGATGCTCCAGTGGTGGGCCTACGCCGACCAGGTGGGCCTGCTGACCCCGGCCCTGGGGGCGGTGGCCGAGGGCAAGGTGCCCAACTGGGTGCAGTTCGGCCGCTGACGCGTTCTGGCTACGCTGTGCGCATGCCCAACCCCGCCCGCCCGTACACATCGAACCACGCCCGGACCCCTGCCACGCGGCTCGCGCTGGGCGCGTGCGCAGCGCTGGCGGCGAGCGGGTGCGGGTACCAGTCGCCCACGATCGAGGTGAAGTCCGCGTCGGTGGTGGAGAGCACCGACCGGCACACGCTGGTGAACTTCTCGATCGAGGCGACGAACCCCAACGCGATCGCGCTGCCGCTCCGCAGGCTGGACTACACGGTGGCGGTGGGCGGTGCGCCGTTCGCGGGCGTGCGCTCGCCGGAGGCCACGCTGCCCCCGGGCGGAACGCGCACGATCACGTTCCCCGCGGTTCTGCCAGCCGGTGCCGCGGCGGGTTCGTACACGCTGACCGGCACGCTGCTTTACACCACGCCCGGGCAGATCGCGGAGATCCTGTTCGACACGGGCGTGAGCCGCCCGACGGTGGGGTTTGCGGGCCGGGGACTGATCGGCCCGAAGTAGGGCCGCTACACCCGCGCTGGAGCGCGGGCGCGACGCGCTTCGGGGTTACCCAATTGCCCGCACGCGGCCATGGTGTCTCGCCCCTTGGTTCGGCGGCGCTTCACATACACACCCAGCGACGAGAGTTTGGCGACGAACGCTTCGACGGATTCCTCCGTGGGGGCAGGCCAGGGGGAGTGGTCGCGCGGGTTGTAGGGAATCACGTTGACAAGGGCCTTGAGGGCTGGGCCGGGATACAAGGGAAGGCACTGGGGACTGGGCACTGGGCACTGGTTGCGCGCTGGAACGAACTCGCTGCCGAGCATGAAACTGGCGAGTTGCTCCGGGGCTTCGGGGCCGTCCGTTACCCCGGGAATGAGCACATACTCGATGCAGAGGTGTGCGCCGGCGTAGAGCGGCCATGCGCACAGGGCCTCGCGCAGCGCGGCCAGGGGCGCAGAGCGGTTGATGGGCATGATGCTGGAGCGGGCCGCGTCGTTGGGCGAGTTGAGCGAAACGGCCAGACCCAGGCGGTGCCAGCCGGGCACGCGCACGTGCTCGGCCAGGCGCGCGATGCCGTCGATCCGGCCGACGGTGGAGACGGTGATTTTTCGCATGGCGATGGCGGGGCCGCGCCGGTCGGTGAGGATGTCGATGGCGCGGATGACCTCCTCGAGGTTGTCCATGGGTTCGCCCATGCCCATGAAGACGATGTTGGTGATTGGCGCGTCGGGGTCCGGGCGCTGAATGATGTGGCGCGCGGTGTACCACTGGGCGACGATCTCGGCGGCGCTGAGCGAGCGGATGAGGCCCATCTGGGCGGTCTGGCAGAAGGTGCAGCCCATGGCGCAGCCGACCTGCGAGGAGACGCAGAGGGTGTAGGAGCGGGTGCGCTTCTTGCCGATCATGGGGATGAGGACGGATTCGATCTCGACGGCCTCGTCAGAACGAACCCCGAGCGTGAGCTCAGGGGGCAACGGGACCGGCGTGTCGCCCGCCGCTCCCTCCCGCCTCGGCGGGTCTACGAGACGGTCGCGGTTCCTCGCGTCCGCGCCCTGCCGCGACACTCGCAAAGTGAACTTGACGGCCGCGCCCTCGGGGCCTTCGGATGTGGCGGTGCGCCCGACGGGGGGCAGGAGGTCCGCGGGGATCAGCGGGTTCGAGCGCAGGCCCTCGCGGTAAAACTTCGCGTAGCGGTCGAGGGCAAGATGGCCGCCGACACCGGGCAGCCCGGCCGCGTTGCAGGCGCGGGCGTAGTGGAGCGCGTTGAGGGCGAGGGGCGAGGGCGGGGAAGGCACGAGGGCGGGCATCGGGCGAATCGTAGAAAGACCGGCAAGTCGGGCCGCGCGGGCGAAACCCGCTCGCCGGATGACCGATAACCTCCCACAGAGATGCCCGACCCCGCCCCAAGTGTGAGTCTGCCGCCAGCGGCGGCATCGCGTCCGCCCGAGGCCGATGCGTCGCTGTACCTGCACCCGCAGACGCTGGCGCGCCTCGGTTCGCTGGACCTGCGTGCCAAGATGATCGTGGAAGGGGTCATGTCGGGCTCGCACCGCTCGCCGTATCAGGGCTACAGCGTGGAGTTCGCCCAGCACCGGCCGTATGTGGCGGGCGATGACATCCGCCACCTGGACTGGAAGGTCTTCGGGCGCACCGACAAACTGCAACTCAAGCAGTATCAGCAGGAGACCAACCTCGACCTGCTGGTGATGGTCGATTCGTCGGGCTCGATGGCGTACGGCTCGCGCTCGTTCGAGGATGCCAGCGGCGCGGGGAACAAGGTGGGGCCGCACGGCCTGGCGCAGTGGACCAAGTTCGACCACGCCACCGCCACCGCCGCGGCACTCTCATACGTGGCCCTCCGGCAGGGCGACCGGGTGGGGCTGGTGGTGTTTGCCGACGAGGTGCGCTCGCAGATCAAGCGGTCCAGTTCACCGGGCACGTGGCGGCAGATCGTGGGGGCGCTCTCCACGCACCCGATCGACCGGCCGACCGACCTGGCCCGCGTGGTGGACCAGGTGCTGGCGAAGGTGACCAACAAGTGCCTGGTGGTGATCCTGTCGGACCTGTTCGAGGAGCCGGAGCGCATCCGCGGAGCGCTCGCCCGGCTGAAGCACCGCGGCCATGATGCGATTATTGTGGAAGTGCTGGACGAGGCCGAGCGCACGTTCAATCTGCGCGATGAGGCCCCGATGGTGGGGCTGGAGGGGGAGGCGGAACTGAAGGTGGACCCGCGGGCGATACGCACCGAGTATCTGGCCGCGCTGCACGCGCACCTGGAGGCGATCGAGAAGATCGCCCGCGGCTTCGGGTTTGACTACATGACGGTTTCGACGCACGACTGGCTGGGCCCGCCGCTCTCGGCGTTTCTGGCGTATCGCAACGCGCGCTTGCGCAGGAGCAAGAGCGGATGAGAGAAGGCACGCGGGCACAAAGGCACGGGGGCACGAAGCGATGAACCTCCTGCACACCGGGCTGTTCGCGGCCGGGCTGGGCGCGATCGCGCTGCCGATCATCATTCATCTGCTGATGCGGCGACGGCGCAAGCCCGTGCGCTGGGGCGCGATGCGCTTTGTGATGGAGGCCTATCGCCGCACGCGCCGGCGGCTGGTGCTGGAGAAGTGGCTGCTGCTGGCGGTGCGTTGCCTGGCGGTTGCCGCGCTGGCGGTGGTCATCGGCCGGCCGATCGTGGGGGCGATCACCGGCGCTGCCGCGTCATCGCGGGGCCGCACCATCTACCTGCTGATCGACAACTCGATCGCGTCGGGCGCCACCGATTCAGCGCGCCGGACGGCTCTTGCGCGGCACACCGCCCGCGCCAAGGCCGTCATCGCCGCGCTGCCCGACGGCGACCGGGTGGGCATCGTGCTGCTGGGCGCGCCCGCGCAGCCGCTGCTCATCCCCGCCTCAGCGAACCTTGCGGCCGCGGCGGGCCTGCTCGAGCGTCTCTCAGCCACCGATGCGCGAGCCGACATTCCCGGGGGCCTGGCGGCGGTGGCGGCGGCGATTGCGGAGGCGCGGCAGCGCGACCCGCGGGCCGATGCGCCGGACCGGACGCACGCGATTATTCTTTCCGACTTGACGGCGGGCTCGGCGGACTCCAACGCGGCGCTGCCGAAACTGCCGGCGGGTGTGCGGCTGCTCGCGGCCGCGCCGAGCGAAGCGCCGCCACCGGCCAATGTCGCTCTGGCCGCGCTGGTGCCGCAGGAATCGGTGTTGTCATCGGCATCCGCGGGTCGCTCCACACTGGTGGCGGCGCGGCTGGAGCGCAGCGGCGGCGGCGTGGAGCGTGCGAGCACATCGACCGTGTCGCTGCGGCTGGTGGAGGTCGCCGCGGCGACCGCCGCGCCACGCCACGCCTCGCCGATCACCACTTCGACCCAGGTGCGCTGGGCAAGCGGCCAGCGCGAGGCCACGGCCACGCTGGCTCTGGCACTGCCGGCATCGTGGACGGCGGGCGGCGCGGCCATGATCGCACGCATTGATGATGATGCCCTCGCGGCGGACAACACGGCCCGGATGCCGATCGAACTGCGCGAGACCTTGCGCATCGGCCTGCTGGGGTCTACGGGGCAGCGCTCCGGGCGGGCTGCATCGCCCGAAGCGATGGGCACGGAAGAATGGGCCGCGCTGGCCCTTCGCCCCGGCGAAGATTCGGGGCTGGAACTTGCGGACCTGCAACCGGGCAACCTCGATGCCGCGTCGCTGGCGGGGCTGGACACGATCTTCGTGGCCGACCCCGCGCGCCTGGGCGAATCCGACTGGTCGCGCCTGGCCCAGTGGGCTCGCGGCGACCTGAGCGGCGGGGCGAGCGGGGCGAGCGGCGGCTTGCTCATCATCTCGCCCAGCGCCGACCAGACCGTTCACACCTGGCCGGATGCGATGGCGCGGGCGCTGGGTCTGCCGTGGGCCATGGCGCGGGAAGCCCGGTCAGTTCCGCGCGACGATCGCGCGGGCGGCCGGCTGCTGGCGGCACCGCCCGGGGGAACCACTGGCACGCCGGCGACGCTGGACTTGCTGGCACCGCTGCGCGGGGAACTGGCGGACCTGGCGCGCCCCGTGTCGGTGGATCGGGTGCTGCCGCTGACATCGGCGGGCGACACCGGCACCGCCGCGCTCTGGCTGGCCGATGGCACGCCGTGGCTGTGGTTTGCGCCACTCTCACCGAGCGGCACCGCGACTACAGGTGTGCCACCGAGCGTTCCGGGCAAGCCGGAAAGAGCGCGCGAGGCCGACCCGGCCGTGCCTCACCACGGAGCCGTGGTGTACTTCGCCAGCGCCCTTGAACTGGCCTGGACCGACCTGCCGGTGAAACCGCTGATGGTGCCGCTGCTGCACGAACTGGTGCGGCAGGGTGTGGGCCGAGCGCGGCCCGCGGCTACGGTGGTGGCGGGCTCTCGCGCCACGCTGCCGGGCCAGTCTGTGCGGCTGCGGGCGCTCGAAACTGAACCCGGCGACACCCCGACGGACGCGGGCGAAGTGGCATCGATCACGCTGGATGCCTCCGGACAGACGGCCAGCGCGCTGCGCCACGCAGGGCTGCTCGAGGCGCTGGACACGCGGGGGACACGGCGTGGGATTCTGGCGGTGAACGCCGACCACACGGGAAGCAGGCTTGATGCGGGCGACCCCGGGGTGCTGGTGGGGTGGCTCTCGTCGTGCCTGGCCGCGGGCAAACTCGCGTGGCTGAGCGACGCCGACAACCAGCCGTCAACGTTCGCCGGGGCCGATGTGGTGGCGCTCGAAACGCTGCTGGCCACGCGGGCGGAGGGGCGAGCGAGCGGGCCGGAGTGGATGCTGGTGCTGCTGGGCCTGGTGCTGGTGGAACTGTGGCTGGCCCGCCGCATGGGGCCGACACCGGAAGTGGCGAGTGCGCCGCGCGCCCGGACCGCGGGAGCCGCGCGTGCCTGAGTGGATGGACAGGCTGCTGGGCTTCCGCTCGCTCCACCCGGACCAGGAGGGCGTGGGCTTTGCGCTCTCGTTCGCGCCGCGCCCGTGGGAATGGGCCGTGCTGGGCATCGCGGCCCTGGCCGCGGCGTGGTGGTGCTACCGCAAGATCGAGGGTCCGCTGTGGGCCCGCACGCTGCTGGCCGCGAGCCGGGGGCTGCTGATTGTGCTGGTGGCGTTCCTGGCGTGCGGGCCGCACCTGGAACGGGCGAACGAATCGGTGGAGCAGGATTGGGTGATTGCGCTGGTCGATCGTTCCGCATCCATGCGCATCGCGGATGCGCCCGGCCCGGGTGTTGAGGCCCGGATCACGCGCGACGAACAACTGCGCAGCGCGCTGACCGACCATCGCCCGGCCCTCGCCGCGCTGGCGAACGCCCGCACGGTGCTGTGGCTGGGCTTTGACAGCGGAACGTTTGACCTGAAGCCCTCCGGGGAAACGCCGGGCCTTCCGGCGCTGGATGCCGCGGCGCCCACGGGCCGAAGGACGGACCTTGCCGCGGCGCTGGAGCAGGGCCTGGCCCGAGCGGCGGGCAGGCCGGTGTCGGGCATCGTGGTGTTTTCCGACGGGCGGGCGACGGACCAGCCCCCGCGGGCGTTGCTGCGGCGTCTGCTGGCCGAGCGTGTGCCGGTGGTGGCGGTGCCGCTGGGATCGGACCAGCCGGTGGCGGATTGGTCGGTGCGCTCGGCCACGGGGCCGGGCGTGGCGTTCGCGGCGGATGTGATCCCTGTGGAGGCGGTGGTGGAGCGGGCAGGGTCATCAGGATCGCACGCGCCGGTGCAGGTGCAACTTGTTGACACGCGAACGGGCGATGTGCTGGACGAGCGGAGCGTGGCGCTGCCCGACGGGCCGGAGGCCTCGGAGCGCGTCACGCTCACCGCGACACCTTCGGCGGGGGCGGGCGGCGCGGCGGCAAAGTGGGCCGTGCGGGTCGTGCCCGAGGGGGCGGCGGGAGGGACGGACCTGCTGGCGGGCAACAACGAGGCGGCGCTCTCGGTGGAGATTGTGGACCGGCCGCTGCGGGTGTTGTATCTCGACGGGTACCCACGCTGGGAGTATCGCTACCTGCAGGCGATTCTGACGCGCGAGAAGTCGGTGGCCTCGACGGCCACGCTGCTCGCGCCGGGGCGGCGCTACCTGCAGGAGGGCAACACGCCGATGGATGCGCTGCCCAACTCGCCGGCGGAGTGGGAGGCCTTCGACGTGATCGTCATCGG
>CAZNEU010000017.1:0-5972 GCA_964571915.1 uncultured Phycisphaeraceae bacterium | reverse complement strand
CTTGTCTCTGGACATGTGCTCTACCGCCGGGAGCGGGCACCCCTCCAGCGCCATGAGCCTGGGCCACATCGTCACGGTGCTCATGTTCAACACCATGCGCTGGAGCCCCGATTACCCCGACTACCCCACCAGCGACCGCCTGGTGCTCAGCGAGGGCCACGCCGTTCCCATCATCTACGCGGCGTGCGCGAAACTGGGCGTGAAGATCGGCAAAGACCCGGAGAACCGTCGCGCCATGACGCTCGACGATCTTAAGAAACTCCGCGAAGCCTCCAGCGAACTGGACGGGCACCCGAACCCGATGGAGGGCTTCCCCTTCTTTGACGCCGCGACCGGTTCGCTTGGTCAGGGCCTGAGCGTGTCGGCGGGCCTGGCGGAAGCAGCGCGGCTCGACGGCACCGACCGGCGTGTGTATTGCCTCATCGGCGACGGCGAGAGCCGCGAGGGCCAGGTGAGCGAGGCTCTTGATTACATCATCGACCGCAAACTCAGCAGCGTGCTGCCGATCTTCAACTGCAACCAATACGGCCAGGCCGACCGGGTAAGCCCGCAGCAGAGCAGCAAGGTCATCATGGCCAAACTGGAGGCGGCGGGCTTCAACGTGATCGAGATCGACGGGCACAAGCCCGGCGAGATCAAGGCCGCGTTCGAGGAGTTCGCCAAGAAGAGCGCTTCGGGCACCTGCTCGGCGGTGGTCGCCAACACGGTGAAGGGCTGGGGCTCGGCCACCATGGCCGGGGCCGGCTGGCACGGCAAGCCCGCTACGGGCGAGCAACTGGCCAAGGCCATGAGCGAACTGGACGAGAAGCGCGTGGAACTCACCAGCAGCCTCGTCTCCAGCGATTCGTTCGAGATTCAGCCCCCCGCGGAGTTCAAGCCGCGTGATTTCCGCTCCGCCGACATGGTGCCGATGAGCGAGACCTTGAAGAAACTGGACATGGGCGGCACGCTGAGCACGGGCAAAATGGCCACACGCCGCGCGTACGGCATCGCCCTGCGTGCCCTGGGCACCGGCAACGACCGCGTGGTGGTGCTGGATGCGGACGTGAGCAACAGCACCTACGCCGACATGTTCAAGAAAGACGCGACGCTCGCGCCGCGCTTCCTGGAGTGCAAGATCGGCGAGCAGAACATGATGAGCGTGGGCGCGGGCCTCTCCGCCGGCGGCAAGGTGCCCTTCTGTTCCACCTTCGCCAAGTTCGTCACGCGGGCTTACGACCAGATCGAGATGGCCATCAACAGCGGCGCCAACCTCAAGATCGTGGGCAGCCACGCCGGCGTCACGCTCGCGGCCGACGGCCCCAGCCAGATGAGTTTGCCCGACCTGGCCTGGTTCCGCTCGTTCAGCACCGTGCGCGACCACCGCGGCAACCCGGCCTGCTACATCCTCCAGCCCGCCGATGCCTACGCCGCGTACGCCCTCACGCACGCCATGGCGGAGTATGAGGGTGTGTGCTACATGCGCACGCTGCGGGCCGACACCGAGTTCATCTACAACGATCAGACCGCCTTCAACCTCGGCGGCTTCGAGGTGCTCAGCGAGGGGCGCGACGTGCTGATCTGTGCCGCGGGCTACATGGTGCATGAGGCCAACAAGGCCATCGACGAACTCGACAAGAAGGGCGTGAGCGCGACGCTGGTCGATCTGTACTCGCTCCCCTTCGAGACCGACAAACTCCTCGACATCGCCAACCAGAACGGCGGCTACATCGTCTCGATCGAGGACAACTACGCCGGCGGCATCGGTGCGTCGATCGCGGATGCCCTCACGGGTTCTGGCGATGCCTTCACGCTCAAGCAGATGTGCGTGCGGCGCATCCCCAAGAGCGCCAAGACGCCCGAGGAAGTGCTGGCCATGTGCTCCATCGCCTCGGCCGACATTGTCAGCGAGACGATGAAGATGCTGCAGGTGGCGTGAGGTGCTTTGACGAACCCCGACCGTGAGGGAGGGGCGATGAACGCGCCCCCTCCTCACCCCGGTTATCGTTCCGCAGCATGGCCGCGCCATTGGCGTATCTGATCACCTTTCGCACCTACGGCACATGGCTGCCCGGCGATGAACGCGGCACCGTGGACGGCGAGCACAACCGGCCCGGCACGCCCCGGATGCCTCCCGAACTGCTCCGCGAGTCGCGTGCCTGTCGGGAGGCGAGGCACGATGTCATTGTCCTCACGCCCGCGATGCGGGCATGCGTTGCCGAGGCAATCCGCGGCGTCTGTACGTTTCGCAGATGGCGACTGTTCGCGATCAATGCCAGAACCAATCACGTTCACGTGGTGGCGAGTGCCGCGCACACGCCCGAGCGTGTCATGAACGATTTCAAGTCCTGGGCCACCCGCGGGCTTTGCGATGCCGGCCTGCACGCCCGGGGCGTGCCCGCGTGGTCGCGGCACGGGAGCACACGGTGGATCAACACCGACGCCTCACCCTCGAGCGCCATCGACTACGTGCTGCTGTGCCAGGACGACTCGCGCCGGTGGGAACCGCCGGATGGAAACGTGCGCGCGACAAACGCGTGATGCCACTCAAACGCCCCTCCCTTACGGTCGGGGTTCGTTCACGCCCACGCCCACGCGGGCAATTCCCGCTCGCTGCGCGGCTTCGTGCAGTTTCACCACGTCGCGGTACGGCACCTTCGCCGCGGGCCGGATCAGCACCTCGATCTTGTCCTGCGCCGTGCCCTTGGCAACCACGGCCAGGGCCGCGGCGATCTCGTCGAGCGTTACGCCTGTCTTGCCCGCGCCGCTCGCGATGGTTCGGCCCGCCGCGTCAAGGTCCAGCACAATCTCCAGCCGCACCGGCGGCAGGTCCGCCGCGCTCTTGCCCTGCGCGGCGCTCAGGCCCGCGCCCTCGGGCGGCTTCTGCGGCACCAAACTCTTGAGGTACCACTCCGGCCCCAGGAACGCGGCCGAGGCCATGAAGAACACCAGAATCACCATCACCACATCCACCATCGGCGTCATGTTGGGGCCGAAGTGCAGGCTCCAGTTGTACAGCGCATCGCGCCGCCGGAACCCGCCGCCTCGTCTGGCTCGCGTGCTGCTCATGGGGCCCGCTCCGTGGCCAGGCGCACGCCGGTGATGCCCGCCCGGCCTGCGGCCGCCAGCGCAGGCTCCACGGCCGCGTAGGGCAGGTCGCGGTCGGCCCGCACCTGCACGGCCGGTGCGCGGCCGCCCGTGCCCGCCGCGGCACGGGCCGTCAGGAGCGTGTCCAGTTCTGCCGCGCTGGTCATGGGCACGCCGTCAAGAAACACTCGTGCGCGTGTGCCGCCCCACGCGATCGACCCGTCGGCCCCGCCGGCGCGAGGGGGGGCAATGCTGATGACGATGGACGACTCGGCCGCCTCGTTGCGCCCCACGCCCGATTCGGGCAAGCGCAGCGCGCCCGCGTCCGCCGCGAGTTTGCCCACGATCAGAAAGAACACGATCAGGCACATCACCACGTCAATCAACGGGGTGACGTTGATCGCCTCGAACGAGTGCCCGGGTTGTCTGAGTACGCGGCGGCGCATGGGGGAGGAAAGCGACGAAGTGACGGAGCGACGAAGCGACGCAGTGGTTAGCGCGTCGCGGCAAGTTCTCGCGCGGCCGGGGTGTGGACCGCGCCGGTGGCTGCGCGCTCGGGGAGCAGTTCCACCAGTTCGGCGCTGATCGCCATGGCCCGGTTGCAGAGTTTGTCCACCACCGACCTGTAAAAGCCGAACACCGTGAGCGCGGGCACGGCCAGCATCAGGCCCAGCAGCGTGTGGAAGAGCGCCTTGGAGATGCCCATGCTCAGCACCGCCGGGTTCGCCTGCCCGCCCGCCTGCCCCAGCGCGGCAAAGGCGATCACCATGCCCCACACCGTGCCCGCCAAGCCCAGCAGGGGCCCGAGATTGCCGAGGATGTTCAGCGGCTCGATCTTGCGGAACAGGGCGGCGCACTCCGCGCTGGCCGCCAACTCCGCGGCGTCCCTCATGCTGGCACGATCGCCGCCCACACTCCGCAGCGCGGCACGCACCACGCGGCTCACGAACGAGCCGTCGCGCTCCACGAAACTCGAAAGTTCGTGCGTCTTGCCGCCCTGAATCAACCGCCGGATCGTGCGCTGGGAATCCTCCGGCAGCACGGCGCCCTTGCGCACCTCCAGCACCACGCGCACGATGAACGCACCCGCCGCGACGGAGCCGAGCACGAGCAGGAGCGTGAAGAGATCGCGCGACTGCCAGAAGAGGTCTTGCAGGCTGATGCCCGCCGCGGGGGCGGACGCAAGGGGTGGAGTGGAGGCTTGCATGAACGATTGTACGGTTCGTGGTGCGCATGGCGCGTGCGGGAGACTGCGGAGTCGCTCAGCGGGCGTGGTCGAACTCATCCCCGCGGAAGAGCGTGCCCAGGTACACACGCTTCACCAGGTCATCGTTGATCAACTCGCGCGGCGTGCCCTCGGCGAAGGTCTTGCCCCCGTCGATGATGCACGCCCTGTCGCACACACGCAGCGTCTGCACCACGTTGTGGTCGGTGATGAGGCAGGCGATGCCCGCCGCGGCCAGCCTGCGAATCTCCTTCTGCAAGTCCTCGACAGCGATGGGGTCCACGCCGCTGAAAGGCTCGTCGAGCAGGATGAGTTTGGGGCTGGTGACGAGGGCGCGGGCGATCTCGAGTTTGCGGCGCTCGCCGCCCGAGCAGGTGCGGGCCTGCTGCCTGGCCTTGTGCGTAAGGCCGAACTGGGTCAGGAGCGCCGCGGCCATCTCGGCCCGCTCCGGCGTGGTCAGTTTCAGCGTTTCCAGAATCGCCAGCAGGTTCTGCTCGCAGGTGAGACGCGAGAAGACGCTGGGCTCCTGCGAGAGATAGCCCATGCCCAGGCGGGCCCGCTTGTACATGGGCAGGCCGCTCACATCGCGCCCGTCAAACACCACGCGGCCCTCATCGGCATCGATCATGCCGATGACCATGCGGAAACTGGTGGTTTTGCCCGCCCCGTTGCGGCCGAGGAGGCCCACGATCTCGCCCGGCTCCACGTGGAACGAAACGCCCCCGACCACCTCGCGCCCGGCGTAACTCTTGTGCAGGTTGGTGGCTTCGAGGAGGGGCATGGGAGTGCAGAGCGCGCCGTAGAGGGCTCATTCCACGCTGGTCGGAGTCGGTGCGTTGACCGAGTTTGCGAATGCGTTTCTAAGCTCCTGCAATCCTGTGTCGAGGACCGTGCATGCAGCAGGGCGCGCGCCCGCGGCGCTCAAGACCTCTTCGAGCCGAACTTGCAGCATATTGTCATTTGCAATGATCCACGACGTGGGATAGGGAGGAGTTGCGGGGATCGACTCCGTCATGCATTCCGCGGCCAGTTCCGTATGCTGCCCACGGTTTTTGGCTGCCGCACGCAGCAGCAGCGCTCGCGGCGGAATAATGATCCAGTGACTTCGCGCCGACATCCACACCACACAGGGGATGAACTTGATCGGACGTACTTGATTGATCGTCCCAGTCTTGCCCAGCGCGGCACCGCACTTCTTTACCTCGACAAATCGCTCCTGACCGTCGAGATCGATCGCGGCATCACCCTGCCGCTTGTCTTGCACCGACCGCGCCCCGGGCACAAGAGCTAGAAAACGCTTCTCCGCAGCGCGTCCGTCCTTTGTTATCCCCACAGCGCAAGCCTCCCTTCTCGCTGCGCCTGAGTCGCCACCATCGGCACCTCCACCCCGTGCCAGCGCGGTTCGAAGCGTGCCAGCCGACGCGCCATCACGTCAAGGGCCTCGGGGTTTGAATCCACGAGCACCGCTGCCCTGCCCAGCATCGTCGCCGACTCGCCCGTGGTGCCGCTGCCCGCGAAGAAGTCGAGAACGCGCTCGCCGGGGTTGCTGTGGACACGCACGATGCGGTCGATGATCGCTCGCGGCTTCTGCGTCGGGTACCCCGTCTTCTCCTTGCCGGTCGGGCTCACGATCGTGTTCCACCATGTGTCGGTCGGGGTCTTCCCCCTCGCCGCTTTCTCC
>CAZNEU010000016.1:0-3838 GCA_964571915.1 uncultured Phycisphaeraceae bacterium | reverse complement strand
CGAGGCGGGCCGCGATTCGTGCTGGCGTCTCCTCCACAAGCCCCGCGTCAGCGACGCCCTTCTTGAAGGACATGGACTGATGGCCGAAGGAGACGTTGGCGCTCTGGATCATCACGCGGCAGAAGGCCACGGCGAGCAGGTCGGAGATGCCGGGTGCCCGTTCGCGCGACGGGTTGCGGATGCCGTCGCACAACGCGGCCAGCGTGTGCAGCGTGGAGGCGTCCCACCACTTCTCGATCTGGTGAAGGTCGGGCTTCCACGCGCTGGCGTGCGGTTCGCGGGCGTTGTCGGCGATGCGGGCTGCGGCGGCTTTCACGGCGCGGGCGGTGCCGTCATCGAACCGCGTCAGTTTGAGGTTGCCGAGCCAGACGAGGAACGGATTGATGTCCACCGCGTGGCAGCGGATGCCCAGCGAAGCGCATGCGAGCGGCGTGGTCCCCGTGCCGGAGAAGGGTTCAAGGACAAACTCATCCGGGCCGGACTGCCTGAGGAGTTCATGAACGAGTCGGAGTGAGTACGCGGGCGTCAGGCGGAGCCAGCCGTGCCGTCCGAGGGCGACGTTGCCGCGAAAGGTGAGGTGATCGCGGCGGCCAAGGCCATTGGCGGGCTTGCCGTTCGCCATGGGATGTCCAAAGAGGTCCGTGTTCATTTCAAGAGCCCCTCGAACACCGCCAGCGTTTCGGACTTGATCGTCGCCGAGTTGCGGCGAAAGAATCCCGCGAGGTCATAGCCCAGCACTTCCTTGGCAAAGACATACGTTGAGTCGGTCGCGGTGCCGTTCACGGTCCCGCGCAGGATGAGCCAGTGGGCGCGTTGATATCGCTCGGCCAGATTGTCGGGAATCTGCACCGAGAGAAGGACCATCACGGGCAGATAGCGGTGCGCGAAAGCGTTGGCCGCGTTCGAGACGTCCGCGTTCTGGCGCTTGGCGTCATTGCTCTTATACCCTTGGCGGACTTCAAAGACGCAACCCTCGAGCCCGGTTGCATGCTTGCCTTTCAAACCGACGTGCACGCTGGCATTGGCAAGCCACGCCTCGGCTCGTGAGCGGGCTGGAACGGCGACAATCTTGTCCAGGTGGATCCGGCCATCGAGAGCAAGAGTGCGGTGCTTCGCCCCCTTGGCCTTGACCTTGTACGACCACGTCGCGTCCTCGACGGAGAAGCCGAGCGTGTCTTGGAGCACGTTCTGGAACACCAACTGGCAACCGAGACCGATCTGCCGGTACACCGAGGTCATGCCGCCAGCGGCCTTGTGCGCCGCGTAGACCAAGGGCGAGTCCAGCCCGAACCAGCCGTAGAACTCGTCCTCGCGGTAAATCTGCTGGAAGCGTTCGAGCGAGACACCCTCGCCCTTGCCGTGGCCGAAGGCAGGGCGATACACCAGACAAACGCGCAGAGCATTCACAATCACCGCGAGGTATCGGTCGTCCTGCGCACGAGTTGGATCGTTCGCGTTGCTCACTGCGTCTGTTGCTCGTCCATGCCCCTCGCGCGGCTGTCTCTCTGAGTGTACCGCGTGTCATCACATCTTGGGAGTAACCAACCCCCTCGGCCCCACCGTCACCACCGTCAACTTCCCCAGTGGTGCCCTTGCCAAATACCCGTTCAACCCCTTCAGCGTCGCCCCGTCCACCTGCGCCGCCATCTCCGCCAGACTCCTCCCCCGCTCCAACCGGTGGAAATCTCCCGCCAGCGAGCCCGCCCGCGCCGAGGTGCTCTCCCCGCTGAACACCAGGCCCGTCTTCGCTCGCACCACCGCCCGGGCAAACTCCTCGGCCGTCGCCACGCCCGCAGGCGTGCGCAGGCGCCGCAGTTCCGCCACCAGCACATCCAAACTCTCCTGCGCCTTGTCGGGCGTCGTCCCCACATACGCCACCACGCGCCCAAACTCCCGATCCGGCCCGTATCCCGCGCTCACCGAATAGCACAGCGCCCGCTTCTCGCGCACCTCGGTGAACAGCCGCGCACTGCTCCCGCCGCTCAGCACCGCCGCGGCCATCTTCTCGTGAATGCTGTCCGCGTCCGCTTCGCGCGGGGCTGCGTGGGCCACCATCACCTGCACCTGGCTCGTCCCATCCTCAATGTGCCGCATCGTCCCCGCCAGCGGGTTGGGCGTGAGCCCGGACAACGGTGCCTCGCCCTCCCACCCCTTCAGCAACTCGTCCAGCCGGCTCGCCACTGCCGCCGCGTCCACCGCCCCCGCGATGGCCAGTATCGCCCCGCGCGGCCGCACCCTCGCGCCCCACGCCTTCACCACATCCTCACGCGTGATCGCCCCCAGCCCCTCCTCCGTCCCGTGCGTGTTCCGCTCCAGCGGCAACGGGTTGAACGCCTCCGAGAGCGCAATCGCCACCCGCTCCTGCGGATTGTCCTTCACGCCCGCCAGCGATTGCAGCGCCAGTTCCCGCGCCGGCTCCAGCGCATCCGCACCCAGCCGCGGCCGCCGCACAATGTCGGCAAACAGCGGCAGCGCATCGTGCAGCCGGTCGCCCGCCAAGGTCGCCGTCAGCCGCAGATACACACCCCCCGGCTCCAGCCCCCGGTTCACGCCCAGTTTGTCGAAGGCATCGGCCTGCGCACGCGAGTCCAGCGTCCCTGCGCCGCGCATCGCCATCTCCGCCAGCACCGGTGTCAGGCCGCGCCGGTCCGCAGGCTCCGTCGCCACCCCGGCAGGGAGCAGCCACGTCAGCCCCACCGACCGCACGCCCGACATCACCTCCACCAACAGAGGCATGCCGCACGCGAGCGTGATCGTGGAGATGGTGTTCATGGGTTGAGCGCGTCCGCTTCGAGCCGCGCAGGCACATCCCACGCGGTTCGGGCCCACTGTACGCCCACTTGTCAACGTCCCCACCCGGTTATCGCGCGCAGAAAGTCTCCCCGATTCGCACAACCAGCGCAACCCCTTGTAAGGAAACCGCCGATACCAGACCCACCGGTCCGGGCGTTCTGCCCCGGCCGCCACGATGCGTCCCTCCACTCAGGGCCACCCCGCATGAGCCTTCCCCTCGAACGCCGACACGCCGACCGCCTCGCCGTCGATAAGCCGGTGAAGGTGCAACGCGCCTCATCCGGTCGCTTCGACGCGGCACGCACGGTCAACGTCTCCGCATCCGGCGCCCTCATCGAGGTCCACTCCCCGCGCTCCCTCAACGCCGGCGAACGCCTCTCTCTTGCCATCGCCGCCCAGTCCTCCGTCATCCTCAAGGCCCGCGCCTTCGTCCCCGCCCGCGTCGTGCGTGTGCTCGGCGCCGGCGAAGGCGCCTCGCAGCGCATCGCCGTCGAGTTCCTCCAGGTCGCCAGCGAATCCTCCGCAGTCGCCCTCGCCGCCTGAGGGGCACAGAAATGGGGCACGCTTGCCCCTCGTCCTATCATCCGTTTGCCCGAGGAGGCAAGGATGCTCTGGCAGCCCGCTCTCCCAGAAATCTACACCCGTGCCACACCGGCCCAACTCGCCGACCGCATCGCCGCGCGCCGCCGCGAACTCGGGGCCCGCCTCGTCATCCTCGGCCACCACTACCAGACCGATGATGTTCTCCAGCACGCCGACTTTACCGGCGACTCCCTCAAACTCAGCCAACTCGCCGCCTCCGAGGTCAACAGCCGCGGGGCCCGGTTCGTCATCTTCTGCGGCGTCCACTTCATGGCCGAAACCGCCGACCTCCTCACACCCGAGCACACCGCCGTCATCCTCCCCGATCTCTCCGCCGGGTGCTCCATGGCCGACATGGCCGACTACGACCAGGCCATCCACGCCTGGGACACACTCACGGCCGCCCTGAAAAAACGCCACTGGAAGGGCCGCGTCATTCCCGTCACGTACATCAACTCCACCG
>CAZNEU010000015.1:0-2626 GCA_964571915.1 uncultured Phycisphaeraceae bacterium | reverse complement strand
GTTCTCACGCTCGATGTAGCGCTCCGTCACTTTCTTGATGCGCTCGGCGGATTCGAGGATGCGCTCGATCTTTGCGGGGAGTTTGTCCATCTCGCGCAGCAGGTCGCCGCACTGATCGGCGGTCATGAACCGCTTGCGGGCCATGTAGAGGGCGATGAGCGTGTGAGCAGCGACCTGGCCCTTGTAGGCCTTGGTGCTGGCCACACCGATCTCCGGGCCCACGCGCAGGTAGACGCCCGCGTCGGTGTCTCGCGCGATGGTGGAGCCGACCACGTTGATGACACCCAGGGCCAGGGCGCCACGCTCCTTCGCCTCGTGCAGCGCGGCGAGCGTGTCGGCGGTTTCGCCGCTCTGGCTCACGGCGATCACCACGGTGCCGTCTTCAATCACCGGGTTGCGGTAGCGGAACTCACTGGCGTATTCGGTCTGCGTGGGCACCTTGGCCAGGTCTTCGAGCAGGTAGCGGCCGATCATCGCGGCGTGCAGGGCCGTGCCCTGGGCCGTGAGCACCACGCGGCTGGCCTTGGTGAGTTCCTTGTTGAAGTTGGCCAGGCCGCCCAGCACCACCTTGCCGTCGGCGGCGTTGATGCGGCCGCGGAAGCAGTTGCGCACGCTGGCGGGCTGCTCGAAGATTTCTTTGAGCATGAAGTGCGGGTAGCCGCCCAGTTCGATCTCCTGCAGGTCGAGTTCGAGTTGCTGGATCTTGGGGTTGACGGGGGTGTTGTGGATGTCGGTGGTGTTGAAACTGCCGCCGTTGTCGCGTGAGAGTTTCACCACGTTGTAGTCGTCGAGCATGATGACCTGCGAGGTGTGGCTGATGATGGCCGCGCCGTCGGAGGCGACGATGAACTCGTCTTTGCCGATGCCCACCATGAGGGGCGAACCCTTGCGGGCCGCCACCAGCGTGCCCGGCTCCTTCTCGCAGATCACGGCGATGGCGTAGGCCCCCGTCACCTCGCGCAGGGCCCCCTGCACGGCCTTTTCCAGGTCGCCCTCGTACAACTCGCTGATGAGCATGGCGAGCACCTCGGTGTCGGTCTCGCTGGTGAAGGCGTGGCCCTTCTCCTTCAGGTAAGTTTTCAGGGCGCTGTAGTTCTCGATGATGCCGTTGTGAACCACGCACAGGCCGTGGCGGTCGTCTCGGTGTGGGTGGGCGTTGAGTTCGGTAACACCGCCGTGCGTGGCCCACCGTGTGTGGCAGAGGCCCACGGTGCCGCTGAAGGGCTTGGGGCCGGTACCGCGGTGGGCCGCCACTTCATCATCCACGGCTTCTTCCATCATGGCCACGCGCCCGACGGCGCGGGCGATGTGCAACTTGCCGTGGTCAATGACCGCCAAGCCCGCGGAGTCGTAGCCGCGGTACTCCAGACGCTTGAGGCCCTCGATGAGCAGACCTTTGCAGGGCTTGTGGCCGACGTAGGCGACGATTCCGCACATGGTGATGCCTCGTATTGGGCCTTGGGGCCGCTGCTGGTAACTCTCAGAACTCTCGCCGCGCTGGTCGGGCGAGCCTGTCCGTGTTCGGGGTGTGTCAGGGCACGCGCTCTGTCCCCGCCGACAGCGGCCCAAACCGGTTCTGTGTTGATCGTACGAACCGCCCGCCGCCTTGGGTCGGCATCGCCGCCGGGCGTTCGAGAATCACACCGGCTTGGAGTGCGGGGATGCGGAGCGTCCGATAGCGGCATCCGGCGGCGCGAACGATGGGGTCAGCGGACGGGCACCCGCGCCGGCTGTCTTGCCACCCGGCACTCGGCCCAGGTTGCCCAGGCCGTGAGCGTCGGCAGCACCAGCAGGCCCAGGATTGCCACCAGTTCGCCCGTCCGCCAGCCGCGGAACGAGAGCGGCGCGAAGACCCACACCAGGCCCACGCCCAGGAGCATGGAGGCAAGCACTGCGGCAAGAAACGTGGCTCTGCGTGTGGAGGCGCGGGCGCGGCGGCGCATGAACGGGTCTGCCTTTCTCGAATCCCAAACACTGAAACACGAAGCGCCGGCCGGGGAACCTCGCGAGCCTGGTCCGGAACATTCACGCGCGGGCACGATGCATCGGCGAACCGTGGCGCGTCGGATCGAGTTTGTCCAGCGCGGCACGCATGAAGGGTGCAAAATGCGGCACACTACCTAGATTTTGCGGCGAGCGTCATTCCATCCCGGTGGGGCGGACGTCCCGTCCGCCAAGGTCCTACGCGACGCGTTCCGGCTCGGTATCCTCTGGGCACCATGGGCTTCATGCCGCGTGTCATCGTGCTCCTGTGTCTCCTCATGCTGGCAGCCTGCGGGCGGCAGGAGCGCACCATCGCCGTGACCAGCGAACCGCCCGGCGCGATGGTGTGGGTGAACGATGTGCAACTGGGGCGCACGCCCTGCGAGAGCGATTTCACGTTCTTCGGCACCTACGACGTGCGCCTCACGCTGGAGGGCTACGAGCCCATCGCCACCAGCGCCGAGGCCGATGCGCCACTGCACGAGCAGCCGGGCTTTGACCTGGTGGCCGCGGCCATCCCCGGCACACGCCGCACACGCATCGAGTGGCACTATGTGCTCACGCCCGCGGCCGAGGCCGGCGGCGACCCCAACGCCGCGGAGGATGCCCTGATGGAGCGGGCGAAGGCGCTGCGGGAGAAGAC
>CAZNEU010000014.1:0-3014 GCA_964571915.1 uncultured Phycisphaeraceae bacterium | reverse complement strand
GAATCGGACATGGTGTTTCTCGCTTTCTTGCTGGGTGGAAACGTGGGTGCGGGCGGGGTGTCGAGCGGGGGGAGGGCGGGCGGAGGGCGGGCGGAGGGCGGGCGGGCTACTTCTTCCTGACCTTGTCCTTCATGACCTTGTTGAACTCATCGGCGGGCATCTCGCTCACCTTGGCCTTGGCCAGGATCGCGTCCATGGTCTTGTGCTCGCGGATCTGCTGGAAGACCGAGCCGATCTGGTTGCCCTGCATCAACTGCTGGCGCAGCCGCTCGGGGCGCTCGTTGCGCTCCATGGCGATCTGGGCGATGCGCCCGTTGATCTCCTGCTCGCTCACCTTGATCCCCAGTTTCTCCGCGGCCTTGTCCAGGATGAAGAACACCTTCAGTTCGGCCTGGGCGCTCTTGCTCGAAGCGGCTCGCAGGTCCGCCAGGTGCTCCTCGATCTGCATGGCGTCCGCGCCGCGGTACATCAGTTCCAGACGGCGCCGCTCCAGGTTGCGCGCGGCCTGCGTGGCGGTGGTGCGCTCGGGCAGTTCCATCTGCACGTTCTCCACCAGATACTTGCCCACCTGCTGGCGCATCACCATCTGCTGCTCCACCAGCACGCGCTGCTGCAAACGGTCGCGCACGATCTCCTTCATCTGCTCCGGCCCGCTCATGCCCAGGCGGCTGGCCAGTTCCGCCTCATCGGCGGGAATGATGCGGTCCACGCGCGAGGGCTTGTACGTGACTTTGAGCGCCTGCCCCCGCACTTCCTCGTTCTCGTGGCTGTCGGGGCCGACCGCGGTGATCACCACCTCGGCCCCGGGCCTGGGCAGGCCCAACTGCGTGGCGAAGTCCTCCACCACGATGCCCACGATCATGCCCTTCTCGCCCTTGTCGGCCGGAGGCACCTGCACCACGATGCCGTCAGACTCGAAGTACACGGTGCCGGTCTTGCCGCCCTCCATCTTCGCGTGGCCCGTCAGGTAGTCGCCCCGTTCGGCCGTGTCGCGCTCCTCCAGACGCCCTTCCTGGATGCAGAACTTCTCGATCTCCTTGCCCACCATGTCCTCGGCCACGGTGAGGAGCGGCTTCTTGATGTCCAGCCCTTCGAGGTTGGGCAACTCGAACTCCGGCGGCACCTCCACCTCCACCTCGAACACCAGCGGCTTGCCCGTCTCGCACACGGCCTCTTCCACATTGCCGGCGATCTGGCCCAGCACGCGCAGTTTGTGGTCCTCCACGGCCTTGGCGTAGGCTTGGGCGACCAACTGCTCCTTGGCCTGCTTGCGAACCGCCCCGCCGAAGACCTTCTCCACCAGCCGCCTCGGGGCGCGGCCCTTGCGGAAGCCCTTGATCTCCGCCTCCGCTACGAGCGTGTCGATCTGACTGACCAAGGTCTCGTCCACGGTCTGGTGCGGCACCTCGATGTGGATCTTCTTGCGGCTGGGGCCCGCATCAGCGACCCTGACATTGTTGGGGCGTTCGGTGGCGGTGGGGGGGGTCGGGGGGGCAGCGGCCGTGGCCATGATGCAAACTCCGGGGTCCAGGGCCGGCCTACGCGGCCAGGCCCCCCGCCCGAGGTGCGAAAGGTCCGAAGGATAAGCAGCCCGCCGGGCCCAGTCTTGCCCGCGGGCAACCCGGACCCGGCCGCGGCGTACGCTTGCCCCGCCCTCGGCCCGAGTGGCGGAACTGGCAGACGCAACGGATTCAAAATCCGTCGCCCCCTAAAGGCGTGTGGGTTCAACTCCCTCCTCGGGCATTGATTTCGGCGGTGTCCGCGCCCGCGAGGCGGGCCGCTTCTGGCGTGAAACCGCCCGTCCATCCGATCCTACCACCTTCGCTCGTCGTATCGACGGCCGGGTCGGCGTGCGCGTTCGTCGCGTAGGCTTGGCCGCGGCCGCCGGGCCGGAACTGCAAGGAACCACTCATGACGTGTCGCTCCACCCGCCCGATTCCTGCCGCGCTCCTCGCCCTTGTCGGTAGCATCGGCGTGTGCGCCCTGTCCGCCCCGCGCGCACCGGCCCACGAGCCCGCGCCACAGATCACTGGCGGCACCAACGTCCGCGACGGCCTGCGCGACATCATCGGCGCGGCCCGCGACAAGGTCTTCCCGGCCCTCGTCAACATCCACGTCATCACCAGCGACTTCTACTCCGGCAAGGAGACCAAGCGCGAGTCGGTCGGCTCGGGCACCATCATCTCCAAGTCGGGCCACGTGCTCACCAACGCCCACGTCGTGAGCACCGGCAAGAAGTTCAAGGTGCGCCTCGCCGACAAGCAGGAGGCCAACGCGCGTCTGGTGGGCGAAGACCCCGCCACCGACCTGGCCATTCTCCAGATCGAACTCAAGGACCTGAAGGACCCCGCCAGCCTCCCCACCGCCGAACTGGGCGACAGCGACAAACTCCACGTGGGCGAGTACGTGCTGGCCATGGGCTCGCCCTTCGCGCTCTCGCGCTCCGTCACGCTCGGCATCGTCTCCAACGTCGAGCGCGTCTTCACCTCCAGTTTCTCCGGCAACGACGAGGTCGATGCCATCGACACGATCGACGGTCAGCGCACCGGCCAGTACACCCGCTGGATCCAGCACGACGCCCTCATCAACCCCGGCAACTCCGGCGGGCCGCTCGTGAATCTCGACGGGCGCGTGGTCGGTGTCAACACGCGCGGCGGCGCGGGCATGGGCTTCGCCTCGCCCGCCAACATGGTGAAGGACATCGCGGCCAAACTCATCGAGTTCGGCGAGGTGCCCCGCAGTTACATCGGCGTCTCGCTCCGCCAGACCGACCGCACCGGCATCAAGGAGGGCGTGCTCGTCGCCAGCGTGGCCCAGGGCAGCCCCGCCGACAAGGCGGGCCTCAAGTCCGGCGATGTCGCGACCCGCTTCAACGGCGAGCCCGTGAACATCCGCTTCGCCGAGGAGATTCCCGCCATCGCCCGCAGAATCGCCGACACCCCCATCGGCGGCACACTCACCCTCACGGTCGCCCGCGAGGGCGCGCCCAAAGACCTCACCATCGTCACCGAGAA
>CAZNEU010000013.1:0-5421 GCA_964571915.1 uncultured Phycisphaeraceae bacterium | reverse complement strand
AGATAGGAATGTAGAGGGCGTAGCCGATTCGGAGAATCGGGGTACCCAAAGGCAACCGCCAGAAACTTGGACTACACCCTTCAAGGAGGGGTGAATCCGGTGGTGGACCTACGATGCGGGACGGTGGTTTCCTTCCGGGCGCACGTCATGGCTGTTGAGCGAGTCGAGCAGCGTCTTCGCAAGGCCACCGCCGCGCTCGACGCGGCGGGGATTCCCTACGCCGTGGTGGGTGGGAACGCCGTTGCGGCATGGGTGGGACGGGTGGATTCGTCGGCGACGCGGGCCACGAAGGATGTGGACCTGCTCGTGCGAAGGGCCGACGCGGAACGCGTGGTCACGGTGATGGAGCGGTTGGGCCTTCGGCGGGAGGTCCTGCGCGATCTGGTGCTGTTTGTGGACCCGGTTGAGAACAGCCGGAGGTCGGGTGTGCATCTGGTGTGGGCCGCCGAACGCGTGCGACCGTCTTACGTTGTGCCCTCTCCGGACGTGACCGACGCGGAACGCGATCCGGAAGGTTTTCTGGTGCTGTCGCTGGCGGCCCTGGTGCGCATGAAACTGACGAGTTTCCGGGACATCGACCGGGTGCATATCGCCGACATGCTCGGCGTGGGGCTGATCAGCGCGGCGGTTCGGGCGACACTCCCCGAAGCGCTCACGAGCAGGCTGGATGAGATCGCAAGCCGTCAAGACGACTGAGCCGGGCACGCGCGATGCGCTCAATCCACATCGACGCGGGTGGCGGTTGGCGCGGGCACATCTTCACCGAGCACGAGGCCGTCGTGGGCGAGGGCCAGCCGATCGGGGAGTGCGCGGTTGGTTTCTTCGTGGGGCAGGTCGTGGGCGATGTGGGTGAAGTAGGTTTGGCGCGCCCCGACCTGCTCGGCGATGGTGGCGGCCTGCTGGAGCGTGAGGTGGGTGGGGTGGGCGCGATGGCGGAGCGCATCGAGCACGAGGGTGTTGAGGCCGCGCAGGAGCGGGTAGGACTCGGGGGGGATGCCGGAGACATCGGTGCAGTAGGCGAGCGGAAACGGCGAGGTCGGCCCGAGTGGTGCCGTTGAACTATGCGGTGTCCCGGTGGTGGGTTCGCCCACCCCCTGCCCCCTCCCTCTGGGAGGGGGGACGGGCTCGATGCGGTAACCGACGATGGGCAGGCGGCCGTGCAGCAGGCGGATGGGCGTGAAGCGCACGCCGAAGAGGTCGATGGGCGTGCCGGGGGTTACGCGGCGAGCGATGAGCGTGGCCACGAACGAGTCGTTGACGTTGGCGTCTTTGTCGAAGATGTGCTTGTAGACCCGCCGCAGGTGGTCCATCGTGTGGTCTTCGGCGTAGATATCGATCGGCGTCTTCTGCACGGCGTTGAAACGGCGGACCTCATCGACGCCGAAGGTGTGATCGACGTGGTTGTGGGTGAAGAGGATGGCATCGCAGCGCAGAAGGCCCGCGCGCAGGGCCTGCTGGCGGAGGTCGGGCGTGGCATCGATGAGCACCACGCGCTGGTGGCCGCTGGGATCGGTGAAGGTGATGGCCGCGCCGGCGCGAAGGCGGTTGTCGCGCGGGTCGGTAGAGGTGCAGACGGCGCAGGAGCAGGCGATGGCGGGGATGCCGCTGGAGGTGCCTGTGCCGAGGAAGAGGAAGCGCATGGTGGGGGGCGGCCGATCAGGCGCTCTTGCGGGCGTGGGCACCGCCGAGTTCGCCCACCGAGATCACGCGAACGCCACGGGCCCGCAACTGGTCCGCGAAGGCGCGGCTCTGGCGGGCAAAGGTGTCAAGGTTCTGGCCCGCTTGGTCCCAGAGCCGGGCGCGAACCTCACGGACGGCCTTGACCGTGGGTGAATCGGAGTTTGCGTCGCCGGGGGATGGCTTCATGTCGGTTCTCCGAGCATCGCGTCGGGCGTGACGATTGTTGGCAAAGCGAGCCCGAGTGATTCACAGACTTGCCGAAGCGATCGGATCCGCGTCGGATTCGCCAGGTGCCGCTGGTTCCAGGTCAGGACGATGTCGATGCCGAACGTGGCGGCGGTGGCGATGTGGAGTGCGTCTGCCTCCTGGCGGGGCCCGAAGACGCCCGCGGCCAACAGGCTGGCCACCACGCGCCGCGCGTTGTCGGCACCATCGAGCACGGGCAGGGCATCGATCCAAGCCAAGGCCCGCTCACGAAGCGGGTACGTGGGGTCGGAGAGTTCGCGTTGCACCTCGACCGAAACGAACAACTCGTAGCCGGCGCGTCGCTCATTCCACCACTGAAGGCTGAGTGAGCGTTGATACTGGCTGGCCGCGTCGTCGCGCGTTTCCACGCACGCGCTGATGAAACTGGTTTCGAGGTAGACGCGGGCCATCGGTCGATTCTATGGGGCGGACGGCGGTCATCGCGGCGATACGCGGAGCGCAGACGGCGCAGGCGATGGCGGGGATGCCGCTGGAGGTGCCTGTGCCGAGGAAGAGGAAGCGCATGGTGGGGGGCGTTCACCCAGCGCGGCCGGGCAGCGCGCCGCGCGTCGGCGGAGCCGACACGCCGCCAGGGTGGGTCGCTTCGATGGCGCGAAGGTGCTCCAAGAGCCTTGCCAGGTCGTGATCGAACCGTTCTGAAACGCGCCTGCGAAGCATACGTACTTCGTCGATGAGCGGATCCTTCAGCGGGGGCGTTGCGTGCGCGTCGGTGGTGGCGGGCTCATTCATCGGGTTGCTCCCACAGCAGGTCTGGAACCACGATCAGCGGCGGGCGAAGGCCCTCACGGGCGCACACCGTGTGCAGGTGGCGGAGTTTACGGAGGTTGGCGAGGTGGCGGACGTTCCACGACAGCAGATAGTCCATGCCATGCACAACGGCCGCGGCCACATGAACGGCATCGCCTTGAACCGGGCCCGGCATGACACGCTCACGCACAAGCAGACCGGCCAGCGCAGCCACGGCCGGTGTGAGGGCGACCGCCGGGAGCGTTGCTGCCAGCGCCAAGGCGGCTGTCCGACCGGGCCACTCGGCGGCATCGAGTTCGCCAATAACCTCGGCGGAAGTGAACACCTCGTGGAGTGGACGTTGTGTGCTCCACCATTCCAGGCTCGTGGCATGCCGCGCGAGGCTGCTGGGATCGTCTCGTGTGCTCACGCACGCGCTGATGAAACTGGTTTCGAGGTAGACGCGGGCCATCGGTCGATTCTATGGGTGGGCGGTGGTGGCTGGTTTTCGGGCACCCTCCACGCCGCGCCGCACTCGGGGCAGACCCCACCCGGACCGGCGGGGACCGCCGGCCCACCCCGGACCACCCCCGGGGCCTCACGGCTTCGTCGCCGCGCTCCCCTCGCTCTTGGGCTCGCCCGGCAACTGGCGCGCGTCAAAACTGTCGAACTTCAGCAGGTCGTCCACGTCTTTCTGGGTGGGCTCGCTGGTGGCCCAGGCGTGGTTGTAGAGCGCGGCGAGCATGGCCGCGGCATCGTGCAGACGTTCTTCGATGAAGACCTTGCCGGGGGGCTTGGGAAGGTTGCCGGCCTTTTCGAGTTCGTACAACTCCACGACTTTATCGTGCGAGCGCTTGAGGTAGGCGGTGGTCTGCTTCCAGAGGTCCGCGTCGGGGGCGAACGTGATCGGGTAGGTTTGTGCCGCGCGAAGCGTGTGGTAGTTGAACCCGTGGATACTGATGACGCCGCCGTCGATGTAGGCGTGGATGCCGCGGTCGGTGGTGTAGCCGCTGGGGTTCTCACCCACCCAGCCGTGGTGATGTTTGGTGGTGTGCAGGGGCTGGGCGGTGTCGCCCACGAAGTGCGAGAGCACGCCCATCTCGACCATGATGTTGGCCTTGGCCATCTCCACCTGCGGAGCGCGGGCGGGGTCGTTGATCTCCTCCAGCGTGCGGAGCGTCTTGAAACTGCTGACGAGTTTGCCGTGGTGCTCCACAATGGCGTGCATGACAAAGCCGGGCCACTCCTGCTCGCCGGCTGGATCGAGCCGGGGGTTGGGGGGCGGCACCTTTTCGGGGTACACGTGGCGGGCCACGGCCATGGCGGCCACAAACTGGTAACGGAGCGGCGGGACGGTGTCGAGCGTGAGGCCGTAGGTGGCGAGGTCTTCCACGTCCATGTAGTGGTCGGGGCCGTTCTCGTGGCGGATGAAGATGCCGCGCGTGTTGCGCCAGCGGTCGGGTTCGGCGGCCTGCCAGCCCACCATGTGGTTTTTCGCGGCGTCGTTGCGGAGCCAGGCGGGCGCGTCTTTGCTCAGGCCGTCGATGGCGAGCCAGGTGATGGCGCGATGGCCGACGGCATCCCACGCGCGCGCGGCTGGCGCCAGCGTCAATCCCGCGATCGCGGCCAACAGACCACCGGCGGACCAGACCGTGCGCATAAGAGCCTCCAGATCACGGCCGCCTAGATGGCCGGGTGAGGGGGCATGGTAGTGGCACCGGCCCGGGCGGTGCCGGGGGGTGCGATGCCCGGCAGGGGCAGGCCCGGCAGGACCATGGACACGGATGTGCCCCGGCCGGGTGTGCTGGTGATGTTGAGGCCGCCGCCCACGCCGCGCACGATGGACTCGACCAAGGAGAGGCCCAGGCCGGTGGAGAGGGCGCGGGGCTTGGTGGTGAAGAAGGGCTCGGTGGCGCGGCGGCGGACCTGTTCGGACATGCCGACACCGTTGTCGATGATCTTCAGTTCGACGTGGCCGTCGGCGGCCTGAGCGGCGACCAGTTGCACGCGCGGCGCGGGGGCATCACGCACGGCCTCGGCGGCGTTGAGGAGGAGGTTGAGCACGCTCTGGCTGAGGCCGGGGCCGCCGGGGCGCACGGCGGGGAGGCCGGGGGAGATTTTGGCCTCGAACACGACGCCCTTGGGCAGCACGCCGCGCAGGAGGGGTTCGGCGCTGCGCCACCATTCGTCGATGGTGATGCCGGTGTTCTCGCCGCCGCGCTCGTCGGGGTCGAGGGCGAGCATGCGGAGGGAGTGGCTGAGGCGTGCGAGGTAGTCGATGGAGCGGCGGACGGAGTCGACGCGAGCGACGAACTCTGGGCCGGGCGGTGAGGCGCGGAGCACGTCGAGGTCGCAGCGGATGGGGAGGAGGAGGTTGCCCAGGTCGTGGCCGAGGCCCGCGGCGAGCGTGCCGACGGCGGCCATGCGCTCCGAGATACGGAGTTGCTCGTGCGAGCGGGAGAGTTCGTCGGTGCGTGCCCGCACGAGGGTTTCGAGGCTCTCGTTGGAGCGCTCGAGCGATTCGAGTGCGCGGCGGCTCTGGGTGATGTCGATGGTGAGGCCGGCGACATCGCCGGTGGTGTTGCCCGAGCCGTCGAGGATGCGTCGGCCCACGGTGCGGAGCCAGCGGAGCGTGCCGTCGGGGTGGACCACGCGGTACTCGGGCGTGTCGAAGCGGTCTGTCCCCTGGCCCAGCACATCGGCGGCGGCACGGACGGCGGGCAGGTCGTCGGGGTGGATGCGTGCGAA
>CAZNEU010000012.1:0-16894 GCA_964571915.1 uncultured Phycisphaeraceae bacterium | reverse complement strand
CTTGAACGCGCACGCGCACGCGGCCGCCCGGATGAGTGAACTTGATCGCGTTGGACACGAGGTTGTCGAGGACCAAGTGCAACCAGCGCTCGTCGCCGAGGGCCTGCGGCAGCGAGCCCGGAGCCTCCAGCGAGGCAGGAGTATTCAACGAGCCCGGAACGTCAGCGACGGGCCCGGCCGGCGCGTTCGCCTTGGCTGCGCGCTGGGCTTTGCTGCGCAGCGTTTCGCGGAACGCCTCAAACTTTGCGCGGCTGGATCGACCGTTGGGCTTCACGCGGCATGGTAGAGACGGTGGGGATGAGCGATCACGGCTTGCCGGATGAGCGGGCGCTGCCGCGGAGCCGGCCGAGGCCGTGGCACGGGAGGCTTCAAGCGGCGGCGCGTTGGTGGGCACCGAGGGACTCGCAGAGCCTCGCCCCTCGGTGGCACGGGACGCGCCGGGGACCGCCGCAGCGCCGGGACCCATCCGGTCACGGCACGAGGCTGGTCTGCGGCGACGTGTTGCCCATCGCGTCCTCCACGACGAACGTGTAGGTGTCGCCCGGGACAAACTCGTCGTCGAAGTAGGTGGTGAGGTAGGTGGCCGCGCCGGTGTTGGCGTTCACGCTCGTGGGCGCGATCCAGACGAGTTTGGAGCCGTTCTTGTTGATCTTGACCATCAGGCAACTGGCACCGCTGGTGGTGTCGCCGATCATGGCGGGGGCGCCCGGCGAAGTGGGGGTGCTCCACATGAGGCGCAGGCCGCCGGGTTGGAGCGTGCCGGTGGCGACGGGCGCGGCGGGGGCGTAGCCCACGCTGGTACCCCAGGCCTGCGCGTAGGCGGTGTCGATGGCCAGGGCCATGCAAGCCTGACCGAAGGCGCGGGGGTGAACGCCGGAGGCGTCGTAGATGCAGCCGATGACGGAGGTGGCACCGTAGGTTTCGGCCACAAAGATGGAGCCGGTGTTGGCGGGGTCGGAGAGCCAGGGGTGGCGTGTGAAGGTGCAGACGGCATCGGCACCGAGGGAAGGGTCGCGCAGGCCGCTGGTGGTTTGGGTGTTGAAAGCCTCGGCCGCGCTGTTGCTGCCGGCGCTCCAGGAGGCGCGGGGCAGCACCTCGCAGGCGATGATCTTGTCCGGGGGCGAGCCCCCCGCGCTGCGGGCGTTGAGGATGAAGGTGCGGAGGCGTTGGAAGAGGGTAGGGACGGGGACGCCGGAGTTGAGGTCGTTGGAGCCGCGTTGCACGAAGAGGGTTCGGCCGCCGGGGGCGACGGCATCAAAGACGCGGGTGGAACCGTCGGGCGAGGGGTTGATGGAATAGAGCGAGGACAACTGCGCGCCGGGCTGGGCGAAGTTGAAGAGGCGCACGTCGGGGTTGCCGCCGGTGAGGCGGGAGCGGTTCCAGCACGAGGTGGCGGGGTTGATGAAGCCGTAGCCGTTGTCGGCGAGGACGGAGCCGGCGGGGTGGTTGTGGCGGAGGGTGCCGGCGATGCTGAGGGAACCGGGGCCGGAGAGCGGCCCGTTGCTGACGCGGATGACCTCGGCGCGATCGGTGCCGGGCTCGAGGATGTAGAGGCCCGCGCCGCCGTTGCCCATGCTGAAGATGGGCGTGCCGCCGGGGTTGAGGCTGGCGACGGGGATGGAGGCCGCGCCGCCCGTGTTGGCCGAGACGGCCGAGGTGAGGATGGTGTGGTGTGGGGCGGCGGCGGCGAAGTTGGGCGCGCTGTCGAACTGTGTGCCCGAGGCGTAGGCGATGGAGTCGCCGGAGATGGAGACGGCCTTGGCGGGGGCGGGCGTAACCGCCCACCGCGAGGCGAGGAGGTCGCTGGCGTTGCGGCAGTCGCGTTCGGAGAAGTTGGCGTTGTCGGCGGTGGGGAGGGCGTAGATGTAGACGGCGTGGATGATGCCCTGGAAGGGGCCGATGGCGTTGCCGGAGGGGCCGCCAAGGAAGCCGACGGTGATGGCGGAAACCGGGTCGTTGGTGCAGACACCCGGGGTGCTGCGGCCGAGGCCGTTGACGTAGGCGGTGGCCGCGGCGGGGGAGGGGAAGGCGGTGAACGCGCCCAGCACCTGACGCTCGCAGCCGGTGCGGGTGGTGGTGATGCCGACACCGGCGCCGCCGTTGGTCTGGGCGCGGCCGGGGTCGGTGGCGGGCGTGCGCGAGACATGCTTGCTGACGGAGAACATGCCTGTGGTGCCGTTGGAGGCGACGAGGCGCATGACATCGTCGCGGAAGTCTCCGCCCTGGTTGGTGGGGGTGATGCAGACGACGGTCATGAGTTTGAGGTTGGACCAGTCGCCGGGGGGAAGGTCGAAGCGGATGCCCATGCCGCGCTGTTCGGGGGCGACATCGTATTGACCGAGGCAGATGAGGCCCTCGGGCGAGGTGGACCAGCGTGGGGCGACGGTGCCGCCGCCGCGCACGAGGGAGATGGAGGAGCGGCCTGAGAGTTCGGTGCCCAGGGAAAGGACCGCACCGGAGGCGGGGTCGAAGGTGGGTGCCGAGAGGCTGGCATCCCAGGCGGCGATAAGGCCGGGGATGTCGGTGAAGGCGGTGATGGAATCGACGGGGCAGAGCGGGCTGGGGCCGGGTGTGCTGTAGGCGGCGATGAAGGCGTCGCGGTCGGCGGTGGTGAGCGCGCAGTTGCCGTCGAAGTCGGCGAGGTAGCCGGCGTTGTGGGGGGCGGGGTTGGCCGGGCAGGGCACGGCCAGGCCGCCGGGGCCGGGGAGGGCCGCGGCGTAGGCGGATTGGAAGAGCGCGAGATCGACGGGATCGACGCGGCCGTCGCGGTTGAAGTCGGTGGTGCAGGGGGGGCCGGGCGGGTCGAAGGTGATGAAGATGCCGGCGGGGCCGCGCTCGGGGTTGGCGGCGAGGAGACTCTGGATGCCCGCCGCGGCATCGCCGTTGCGGACATGCAGGGTGAGTGTGCCGGAGATGGAGATGGTGGTGCCGGGCGGGAGCAACGTGGGCAGGCCGACGGCGCGATCGGCGACGGCGGCGGAGAACGGGCCGCATCCGCCGGCAGAGGAGGCGAGGGGCGCAAAGCCGACGGGGAGGCTGAGGCTGCCGCTGGGTCCGCCGGGGATGGCGTAGAAGATCTCCGCGTCGAGTTCCATGGTTGCCTCGCGGGCGGAGGTGGCGCAGGTGCCGGGCACGACGGGGAATGCGCCGCCCATGTTCAGGCCCAGACCCGCGAAGGCGGTGGGTCCGAAGGGCTGGTTGAGTTGCCACGAGGCGTTGAACGCGACGGTGAGCGTGCTGGCGGTGGCGGGGTCGGCCGCGGGGCCGCCGGGGTTCTGGCCCTGCGTGAGGGTGGTGGTGGGGGAGAAGACGATGCCGATCATGCCAGGCGTGGTGAGTGTGCCGATGCCGCACGCTGCGGTGGTGGTTGCGCCGGTCGAGGGATTGGTGAGCGTGCCCGGGGTGAGTTGCAGGGGCGGGGCCGCCGCGGCGGGGTTGGTGAAGTTTGGGAGGGGAGCAAGGACGGGAACGGCGGAGCAGCCGGTGAAGTAGTCGGTGATGTAGTCTCCGAGGTTGTCGGGGAAGGGTGGATAGCACTGGGGTGAGCCGTCGACGGTGTACGCCGCCTTGTAGCCGGCATCGAAGGGGGGGTCATTGTCGGGGCAGGCAAGGGCAAAGCCCCCGGGGCCGGGTGCCCCGGGGTCGGTGTAATAGTCGGTGATGAAGTCGCCGAGGTCGTCGGGGTTGATGGCCCCGTCGCCGTTGTACTCGACGCGGCAGGGGGTGTAGGGGGAGGTGCTGCGGGCGGCGGGCGAGGTGGCGAGGTTGGATGCGTGCTGGATGGAGGCGGAACTGGAGAGGACGACCTGGGCGGTGGCGGCGGGGGCGCAGAGCAGGGGCGCGGCGGCGGCGAGGAGGCGCGCGGGAACCATGAGGAGTTGGAAGGATGAGCGTGGAATAGGGGACCCCCCGAATAGGTGAAGCAGACTTCCCCCATACGGATGTATCGAGGCAAATGATTGACCTCAGGAGGGGACGATGCGCGAATCGAGCGGCTTTTTTTGCGCGGCACCCGAGCAGAAGCCGATCGGTGGTGGCCCTGTGGGTGTGGCGGGTTGCACGAGGCCGCGCGGCTCAGCACCCTGTGAAGTACGCCGTGATGTAATCGCCCAGGTTGTCCGGGAAGGGTTCGTTGCACTGGCCGCCACCATCGGCCGTGTACCCGACCTTGTAGCCCAGGTCGAATGGCGGCGGGTTCTCCGGGCAGTACACGGCAAAGCCGCCGGGACCGGCGACCGCGGGCACCGTGAAATAATCGGTGATGAAGTCGCCAAGGTCGTCGGGGTTGATGACACCGTCGGGGAGGCTGGGTGAGTAGTCGAGCGTTGTGCTGTAGCACTCACCTTGCACGCCCGCGCTGACATCAAACCGCCACACGAAGTCGGGAACGCTGGCGGGAGGCGCGCCGGCGGCGAGGCCCGCGCACAACAGATTGGCGAGGGCACCGGGCGGATCGCCGGGAATCTCGCCGTGAACGACGCGATACTCGCCCGCCGGCGCCGCTTGGGGTGCCCCTCCGCCGCCCACCCACTGAAGGCGAAGTTCGTTGCGGGCGGTTGCGAATGGCATCGGTGCGAGTGTGGCCAGCCACGAGGGATCGGCCACGAAAGTTCCGGAGTCGTTGCGTTGCACCTTCACGGCCGCGGCCACCGTGGTCGTGCTCGCGTCCGCGAGCAGGCCATAAAACCGCAAGCGCACGGCACCGTCGGCGGTGCTGTCCTGTGAACGAACTGTTGGCAGGATGTCTTCGGCGGGGAGTTCTCTGCGAAATCGGAGGGGGAACGCATCATCCTCGTAGTGCCGGAAGGGCACCACGCCCACCACGCCGCCGCCGTAGGCGAGCGACGAGGCGGAGTAGGCGGGTATGGGCGCGAGGCTGACGCCGCCGATGCCGTTCACGCTGCCGACCCTGATTTGGGCAGCGTTCGCCCACGTGCCGCCGTCATTCGCCGCGTTGATGATGACGGTGCCCTTGAGGCCGCGCGGGTCGGCGAACTCGATCAGGGCGTTGGCGCGATAGCCCTTGTTGCGGGGCGGCACGGAGGGGTCGGTGGCCGGGGGCGAGAAGAACAGGCGTGTGGGATCGCCGGGTTCTGTCTCGCAGAAGAGGGCGGGCGCGCCGAAGTTCGCACACCCGCACAAGTCGTTCTCGGCAGGCTCGCCAGCGGCCAGGTTGCCATCGATGATGATTGAAGCGGTTGGCGAGAGTGCGGCCAGGTGGATCTCCCCGTGCATGTTGCCAGCGACATGGATTTGCACAGCGGGGCTGCCCGCGGGCAGGTCGGTGGCCCACAGGGCCGCGCCGTTTCCCATGCAGGCGATATCGACGGTGCCGATCTGGGCGTAGTCGTCGGCGGTGTTCGTGTTCGCAAGGTTCGGGTCATCGAGCCTGCCCGACCAGACGACGCCCTCACGGAACTCGTCGATCCGGAGCGTGCCGATGCGGCGAGACTCGATCAAAGGGACCACATCCTCGGCGAAGAAGTTGGCTGATCCCTCCTGCTCAAAGATGGACATGCGCGAGATGGCGATGTCGCCGATCGCGGCCGCGGCGATGACAGACGGACCAAGCAGTTCACCGAAGCCGCCCTCCTCGCAGAGGACGGTGCCGTCGTAGAGGGCTTGGATGTATGCGGAGGGGGCCGGGGTTGAACTGGCGTAGTTGCCGTAGCAAGGCGTGCCGCCCGGAAACCGCGAACGGTTGTCAATACCGACAAATCCCTCTCCGTAAGAACCATCAAAACCCAAGGCGCCCGGTTCGAGCGGTGGTTCATCCAAACCGATGCGCACTGAAGGAATCGTCGGTGTGGCTGGGGGCTCGCCGCCGAGCCCTTCCCACGCGATGATCGGGCCTTCCATCATTCTGCCGATCACGATTGGAGCCTCGAAGCGCTTGGCGATGATCTGCCCCTCCATCACGTGTTCAATCGTGATCGATGCGTAGCAGACGCCACGAACAAAGATACCGGTCGGGCCGCCATTGGAGCCCGGACCGAAGTACGTGCCCGACAGGCTGCCCGCCTTGATCGCCCCATGAATGTCGCCCGCGGTGTTGATGCGGCTGACGCGGCCACCGGGGCTCAGTTCGCCCAAACCGAGAGGTTCGTATGCGGCCCGCGTCGCCTGAATGTCGGCACGAAAGTTGACAGTTCGAAAGCCGATCGTTCCCACCGCGCCGGCCTCGTCGATCGCAAGGACCTCGTCGATACCGTCGCCCGCCCAGATCTTGGGCGTGCGCGCTGGTGTTGAACCGACCGCGTCTGCCCCGATAGGGCCGGTGGTGTAGATGCTGGTGATGTGCCCGCGCTCGGCCATGATGTCGCCCTGAATGCCCGCGGCCAGCGTGCTGGGGCCGACGATGACCCTGTTGATGGTTGCGTACCCGTCGCCGGTGAGTGGGCTGAAAACCCCGGACTCGCCCACCGCGACAAGGTTGCCCGTGATGGCGTTGCCGGCCCGAACATACCCGATGGCCAAATCGGAACCGTTGCCGCTAAATCTGCCGTCAGCCACTGTCGCCGTGATGTTGGCGAAGATGGTGCCCGGGTTGGGGATACCGCCGGGCGGCCGGAAGCCCGCCTGAATCCGCTGCACCTGCCCGACCACGATCTCGCCGCGGATGTCGTCGGTGGTGTAGACGGCCAGACGCGTTCGGGCTCGCAGGTCATCGTCCACGATCTCGATGCCGGATGAGGTGGAGGTGCCGAGGTTGCGAACGCCCGGGTCGACCAGCTCCGTCGCTGGCTCGCGCGGCCAGCCATCCTGCTGGCCCGCGACCAAAACGCGAAGCTCGGTAATGTCGCCGAGGGTGCCTGTGATGGTGATCTTGCGCGCGTCGTCATCGGGCAAGCGATTGGTTCCCAGGACCGAGTCGTAAATCTGCACCAAGACCTCGCCGGACAGGTTGGAGACATCAACCGTGATCGGCAGACTGGCCGAGACGGATTGCGCCGCACGCCCCGTGACCTGAATGGTGAGCATTTGCGAGAAGGCCGCGGTTGAGGTGGCAAGAATGGTCAAGGCCACGAGATTCGCGATCCGCATGGGAGCCTCCTTTTCGATGCCGCTGAGCATACCAAAGCCCACCAAGGAGTGCCAGGGCACTCACCCCCGGGGTTGGGATCGAGCCTGCCAAGCGAAACCCTAAATCCAGCGTCGGCAGGCTTGGGAAATCGCCGTTCCGCGTGCCGATCTGGTCTGAAAACACGCCCGCACCGGATGCCCAAGCGCTGCCTGAAAACACGCGGGCCGTTGGGAACACCCCAAGTGTCAGGAGTGCCTCCTGGGTCCACTCCCGTGTCCCCCCAGCAACGTCCAGCAAACCCCAGGGGCTTTGGGTTTCTGGGTACGCACCCAGACTTATTCCGAACGGATTGGGATTTCTGAAGTTTGCGTTGGCCTGCGCCGGTTTCCCTCCCACGAGCGTTCCGGGCGGACCGTAGATGGGCACCAAGTCGCTGGTGATGCTGTAGTTCCACCATTGGGCCACGCCCGTGCCGCCGTCCGCCGCGCCGGGCTTGTTCGGGTCGAAGTGGGCGGCCTTGAGCCACTCATCCCACGTGGGTATCCAGTAGCGGGCCTGTGGATTGTGCGTGAGTTGGTCGGTGAAGGTCGTGCCGCTGTACCCGAACGTGCTCACGTCGTACGCCCCATTCAGGAACGCGCTCCGGTCGCTGGATTGGTCGTTCGTGAGCCAGTTGGCGTACATCGCGGCCATGCGCCAACTGATGTTCCCCACGGGGATCATCTCGTTGCCCGCGGGCACGGCCCAGCGCAGGCCGCCGGCGGTGGTGGGCGTGATGGGCACCGCCCCCCAGTGCCCCGGCGGGCGCAGGTGCGGCAGCCATTCCGTGCTGGGGCGGTCGTAGGCCGCGTTGAAGAAATCAACCCACTGGTTGGTCGTAACTTCAAAGCGGCCGATCTTGTATTCGTAGCCCACACTGCCGCGGCCGACGGCGCGATCGCCGCTGACACCATTCCCCGGCCACGCCGCGTTGCCGGGCGAGCCGACCGTGATGAACTCGATGCCCTTGTCAAAGGTGATCTGGGCACCCGACGCAACCGCCGTGGGTGAGAGGGGGATGGGCTTGAAGTCTGCAAGGGAGGGGGAGGTGAGGGTTAGCAGGAGAAGGAGAAAGCCGCACCGACCCGCTGCGGCGTGTCGGTGGCACGGGAACCGGCGGGGACCGCCGGACCACCCAAGAAAGGTCCCTCCCCCGGCCGCGAAGCCGCGGCCACCCCCTCCGTCCGCCACGGCGGATCTCCGACTCGGAGCGGAGGGGGAAGAGCAAAGACGACGGCCGATAATCAGACCGCTTGTGTGTTGGCGCGCAACAACCCGCATGGCACCTTCCTTCCGGATTCACCATACACCATACGGGGCCGATTGCCAGCGGGTTCCAAGTTCCGGGCCCGCTCATTTCGCCTTGAACGTGCTCTTGAAGGCGTTGCAGGCGTCGAGGAGTTGCTTCTCGACGGCCTTGATGTCCTTCTTCTCGGCGAGGGCGTCAGGCGGCTTCGGCCTGGCCGGGAATGGCCTTCCCCGTCGCCTGCGAGTACAACACGTACGGGTCGAGGTCGAGTTCGCCCGGCCACGAGAGCGTGCCTGCGCTGGGGCAGATGAACGCCCGCTCAAAGAAGCCCGGCGCAAGCCACGCGGCAAAGACGCCGCGCCCGGCGATGTCGGTCAGATCGACCTCGCCCGTGGCACCGTCGCTGAAGCGCAGCCAGACCCGATAGCGAGCGAGCGTGCGGACCTCGACGGGGCGGGGGAGTTCCATGCGATCATTCTAGGGGCGGGATGCGTGAGGGCCGAGTGCCGCTCTGGGCCTGGTTCCAGGCACGGAGGAGGTCCGCCTGGTGCTGAGCGGCCCACTCTACCACCAGCGTGCGCACACGCGGACGGCACGAGCCGGTGACCAACCCCAGTGTGGCGATGTCGAAGACCGCGTCCTCGCCCGCGTACACAGCATGAAAATGTGGCGGCGCGTGATCGCGGTGGTACACGTAGATCACAATCCCGAAAAACTCGCACAAGCGCGGCACGGCCGACCCTCCGATCTGCGTCGCTCGCCGATGTCCTCGCTCACTTCGCCTTGAACGTGCTCTTGAAGGCGTTACAGGCGTCGAGGAGTTGCTTCTCCACGGCCTTGATGTCCTTCTTCTCGGCGAGGGCGTCGCATGCGCTCTTGCCGATGCCGTTGATGTAGGCGATGAGGCCGCGCTCGAACTCGCGGACGGCGGTGACGGGGATGTCGTCCATGAGGCCGCGGCTGGCGGCGAAGAGGGAGACGACCTGGTCGACCACGTTCATGGGGACGTACTGCGGCTGCTTGAGGAGTTCGACCATTCGAGCGCCGCGGTCGAGTTGGCGCTGGGTGGCCTTGTCGAGTTCGGTGCCGAGCTGGGCGAAGGCTTCGAGTTCGCGGTACGCGGCAAGGTCGAGGCGAAGGGAGCCGGCGATCTGCTTCATGGGCTTGATCTGGGCGTTGCCGCCCACGCGGCTGACGGAGATGCCGACGTTGATGGCCGGGCGCACGCCGGAGAAGAAGAGTTCGGGTTCGAGGTAGATCTGCCCGTCGGTGATCGAGATGACGTTGGTGGGGATGTAGGCGGAGACGTCGCCCTCCTGGGTCTCGATGATGGGGAGGCTGGTGATGGAGCCGCCGCCGTTGTCGTCGGAGAGTTTGGTGGCCCGCTCGAGGAGGCGGCTGTGGAGATAGAAGACGTCGCCGGGGTAGGCCTCGCGCCCGGGGGGCCGCTTGAGGAGGAGGGAGAGTTGGCGGTAGGCGACGGCCTGCTTGGAGAGATCGTCGTAGATGCAGAGGGCGTGCTTGGGCATGACCTTGCCGCTGGCGAGTTTGGAGCCGGGTTTGTTGCCGCTCCACATGAAGTACTCGGCCATGGCGGTGCCGGAGTAGGGGGCGACGTATTGCATGGGGGCCGGGTCGGAGGAGCCGGCGTTCACGACGATGGTGTACTCCATCGCGCCGTTCTTGCGGAGGGTTTCGACCGTGCCGGCAACGGTGGACTCTTTCTGCCCGACGGCGACGTAGATGCAGACGACGGCATCGTCGGTGCCCCAGTACTGCTTCTGGTTGATGATGGTGTCGATGGCCAGGGCGGTTTTGCCGGTCTTGCGGTCGCCGATGATGAGTTCACGCTGGCCCTTGCCGATGGGGATCATGCTGTCCACGGCCTTGATGCCGGTCTGGAGGGGCTGGGTGACGGGCTGGCGGTCGGCGATGCCGGGGGCGATGATGTCGACCTTGCGGAACTCGGTGGCGTTGAGGGGCACCCCGTCATCGATCGGCTGGCCGAGGGGGTTGACGACGCGGCCCAGGAGCGACTCGCCCACGGGCACCTCGAGCAGGCGGCCGGTGCCCTTGACGAGGTCGCCCTCTTTCACGGCGAGGTAGTCGCCGTAGATGACGGCGCCGACAGTGTCGAGCTCGAGGTTGAAGACCTGGCCCATGACCGAGCCTTCGCTGCTCTGGAACTCGAGGAGTTCGCCGGCCATGGCCTTGGAGAGGCCGTAGATGCGGGCGATGCCGTCGCCGACTTCGACCACGCGTCCGACCTCGGAGACTTCGAGTTGCGAAGAGAACTGCTCGATCTCGCGTTTGATGACGGAGGCGATTTCGTCGGTGCGGATTTTCATGTGGTCGGTCCTTGATCGGTGTCGCCCGGGCCGAACCGCGGCCCGAGGGGGTGTGAGGGTAGGAAGGGGGCGCGTGCGCGGCAAAGGGAGAACGGGCAAATAGCAAATAGCAAAGGGCAAAGGGCAAAGGGCTGACGGCAAGAGGCCATGAGCAAGGAACGGTGGTCGAGGCTGTGCGGGGAGTGAGGCGCAACAGGAAAAACTTGCGCGGCCGGGCGTGCGAATGACGATGTACGGGGTGCGTCAAGGAGGACGCTCATCATGAACACCGTTCTCGTCGTGGATGACAAGGAAATGCTTCGCGACAGCGTGGGGACCACGCTGCGGCGGGCCGGCCTGGATGTGGTGATGGCCGACGGTGCCGCGGCGGCGGTGAGCGCGGTGGCGAAGCGCCGCCCCGACGCGGTGATCACCGACCTGAAGATGCCCGGCGGCAGCGGGATCGACCTGCTGAAGCAACTGCGCGAGTTTGATGAGGACCTGCCGGTGGTGCTGATGACGGCGTTTGGCACGGTGCAGACGGCGGTGGAGGCTCTGAAACTGGGGGCGTTTGACTACATCACCAAGCCGTTTGAGGGTGATGAACTGGTGATCGCCGTGAAGCGGGCGATTGAGCACGGGCGGCTGATTCGAGAGAACGCCGTGCTGCGGTCGGGGCTGTCCGGTGGCGGTACGGGCGTGAGCGGGAGCGGCGGGCTGCCGGGGCTTGCGCGGCTGGTGGGCGATTCGCCCGTGATGCGGCGCGTGAAGGAGCAGGCGCTTGCGGTGGCGGAGAGTCAGGGCAACGTGCTGATCTGCGGCGAGAGCGGGACGGGCAAAGAGGTGGTGGCGCGGGCGATTCACGAGTTGTCGCCGCGGGCGCGGGGGCCGTTTCTGGGTGTGAACTGCGCGGCGCTGTCGGAGTCGCTTTTGGAGAGCGAGCTGTTCGGGCACGAGCGCGGGAGTTTTACCGGTGCCGAGCGCCTGCGCAAGGGGCGGTTTGAACTGGCGGATTGCGGGACGCTGCTGCTGGATGAGATCAGCGAGGTGCCGACGCGTGTGCAGGCCAAACTGCTGCGGGTTTTGCAGGAGCGGACGTTTGAGCGGGTGGGGTCGAGCACGAGCGTGAGCGTGGATGTGCGCGTGGTGGCGACGAGCAATCTGGACTTGCCGCGGGCGGTGGCGCGGGGCGAGTTCCGGCAGGATTTGTTCTTCAGGCTGAATGTGCTGCCGATTCATGTGCCGCCGCTGCGAGATCGGGCCGAGGATGTGCCCGCGCTGACGGACTACTTCGTGGGCCTCCTGGCGCGGCGTGAGGGCAAGGGCGCGATGCGCTTCAGCGACGGCGCGATGGCCGTGATGATGGAGTATGGCTGGCCGGGGAACGTGCGCGAGTTGCAGAACGTGTGCGAGCGGGCGGTGGTGCTGACCAAGGGTGGCGTGGTGGAGGCGGAGATGATCGCGCCGTGGCTGCTGGGCGGGTTGGTGAGCGAGGTGCCGATGGCGCTGCCGCGGGCGGCAGCGATGAACGGGCACTACCAAGGGGCCGGGGGTGCAGGAGCCTCGGTGGAGGTGAAGACGGCGGGCTTTGGTGCGGCGGCGAGCGGGGGGGGGAACGGGAGCGTGGTGGTGATGGATCGGCTGCTGGAAGAGATTGAGCGTGAGGCGATTGTGCGGACGTTGCAGCGGTTCAGCGGGCACCGGCAGAAGACGGCCCAGGCGCTGGGCATTGGCGTGCGGACGCTGGGGCTGAAACTGAAGAAGTGGAAGAGTCTGGCGCTGGTGGAACAGACGTTGTAGGGAGGGGACAGGTGGTAGGGGACAGGGGACAGCCCAAACCGCCGCGCGTGTTCCTTCTCTGGCTGTTCCCTCTCACCTGGCCCCTGTTCCCTTGCACCATGCTGGCTGGCGACATCACCAACTCGGGGGCGATACCGGCCTTGGAGATGGCGGTGCGGTTTGCCGCGCAGCGGCAGGCGGTGATCGCGGGGAACGTGGCGAACCTGAGCACGCCGGATTACCGGCCGCTGGATGTGAGCGTGGATGAGTTCCGGCGTGTGCTGGGGGAGGCGGTGGAGCGGCGGCGGGCGGATGGCGGCGGGGGTGGGGCGGGCACGGGGCCGCTGGCGTGGAGCGAGACGGCGGAGTTGAAGCGCGGGCCGCGGGGTGAACTGGTGGTGAAGGCGACGACGGCGGGGCGGGGTATTCTGTTTCATGACCGCAACAACCGGGACCTGGAGCGGCTGATGCAGGCGCAGGCGGAGAACGCGATGACGTTTCGGGTGGCAACGGAGTTGCTGAGGGGAAGGTTTGAGCAGTTGCGCGCGGCGATTGCGGAGCGGCCGTAAGGGGTGCGTGAGGGGCTGATTCGAGCGATCTTGGAACGAACATGTACGGTGCCCTGGACATTTCGACGAGCGGCCTGATCGCGCAGCGGACGCGGCTGGAGGCGATCTCGGCCAACCTGGCGAACCAGAACACGCTGCGGGATTCGGCGGGGAATCTCAATCCGTTCAAGCGGCGGCTGGTGGTGCTGGCGGCGGGTGCGCCGGATTCGCGCAGCCCGGCGGCGCGAGAACTGGGCGTGCAGGTGCGTGAGATTGTGCTGGATGACACGCCGGTGCAGCCCAAGGAATATGACCCGACCCACCCGGATGCGTTCCCGGACGGCCCGTTCAAGGGGTATGTGGCGATGACGAACGTGAACTCGGTGGTGGAGCAGATCAACGCGGTTGAAGCCGCGCGGGCGTATGAGGCGAATATCAGCGCGGCGGAGACGGCGAAGGCGATGTTCACGCAGATGCTGAGGTTGGTGGCGTGAGGGCGGCCGGGACGGCCGCTAGACTGCAACGCAGCGAGCCGCGGGCACGGAAGCACGCGGCCGTGATGGAGGTGGATCATGGCCGATCCGCTGGGATTGGTGAGCGGAAACGGGGCGTTCTTCCCGCGTGTACACGGGCCGGGTGTGGGTGCGCAGCCGGGGCAGGGCGGGGCCCAGGCCACGCCGGGGGAGGCGTTCAAGGACGTTCTTCTGAAGAACCTTGACCAGACGAACCAGTTGCAGGCCGAGGCCACCACGGCCACGGAAGACCTGCTGACGGGCAAGCGAACGGACGTGGAGGGCGTGCTGCTGGCGACGCAGAAGGCCGACACGGCGTTCCGGATGCTGCTCAGCGTTCGCAACAAGGTTCAGGCGGCGTACGACGAGTTGAAGCAAGTGCGCATCTGACGGGCGGCGTGGCGGTGTCCCCGCTCGGAGTTGCCCGCAAGAGTTGCGCGTGCGGGCGGGATGTGCGCTGGTCATTCAAGGCGGCGTGCGCGGCGGACCGAACAACAGGCACGGGCTTTGGGCGTTGCGCGGGCGATGCGGGGTTTGGTTGCCGCGCGGAGCGTGGCGGTGCGGGCGCCGTGGTGTGCGCTGGGGGCGCGGTCTGGAGGATCGCCAGATGGGCCGGCTGGGTGAAGCACTTTCGACGATTCAGAAGAGCCTGGTGAGCCTGACGCTGGCGCAGCGGCTGCTGATCGCGCTGGCGGCGGTGGTGGTCATCATGACGCTGCTGCTGGTGAGCGTGTGGGCGGTGCGGCCCACGATGGTGGAACTGGCGGGGTTTACGCCGGATCGGCTGCGGGAGGCGCAGCCGCTGCTGGATTCGATGGGGATCGCCAACGAGGTGCGGGGTGGGAAGTTGATGGTGCCGTCGGAGAAGTACCAGTCTGCGTTGGGCGTGCTGGCGCAGAACGGGAAGTTGCCCGACGACACGACGGTGCTCTTCTCGAACCTGGCGGCCAAGCAGCACTGGATGAACAGCCGGAGCGAGAACGACCGCCAGTTCAACATCGCGCTGCAGAACGAACTGGCGCAGGTGGTGAAGAACTTCAAGGGCGTGCGCGCGGCCACGGTGATGATCGATGCGCCCGAGCCGGTGGGGTTCGGCATGGCGTTCCGCAAGCCGACCGCGAGCGTGACGGTGCAGACGGACCCGTCGCGGCCGCTGGACGCGGCGATGGTGGACGCGGTGGCGGGCCTGCTGGCGGGGGCGAAGGCGGGGCTGGCGGCGACGGACGTGCGGGTGATCGACGCGACCACGCGCAGGCAGTTCCGGGCCCGGGGCGAGGAGGGCTTTGGCGCGACGGATTACCTGGAGCACGCGGCGAAGGTTGAGAACCGCGTGCAGGAGAAAATCACCGCGGCGCTGGCGTACATCCCCGGGGTGATCGTGGCGGTGAACGCGCAGGTTGACGTGCGCAAGAGCACGACCAGCGAGACGAGCATGCTGCCGGTGACGCCCGAGGGCGGGAGCGTGGCGATCGTGAGCGATGAGATCACGACCAACAGCCACACGCAGGCGGGCGGGGGCGGGGCGGTGCCGGGGCTGCAGAGCAACGTGGCGGCGGACATCAATCGCGGCGGGGGGGGCAGTGCATCGGGGCCGAGGACCACCGACGAGAAGACGGACACGAAGTTCAAGGTGGCGGTGGGGCAGCGCACCAAGCAGGTGGTGGACCCTCGGGGCATGCCGACGAAGGTGAACGTGACGATCAATGTGCCGCGCGAGTATGTGGCGGCGCTGGCGCGGGCGAGACAGGGTGAGAAGGCGGACGCGAAGGCGGGGGTGGCGCAGGGGGAGATTGACCAGGTGTTTGTGGCGGAGAAGGAGCGGATCACCCAGGACATCGCGCCGCTGGTGGAGACGATGGCGGCGGAGGGGGCGGTGGGCACGGGTGGGGCGGTCGCGGGGACACAGGCGGGTGTGGTGACGGTGAGCATGATGCCGCTGGCGATGAACCTGGCGGGGGGGGGCGGAGGCGTGGCCGCGGCGGGGCTGCTCGGCGGTGGCGGCACGGGAGGTTTGGGGGGCGTGGCCGCGCTGTTGGGTGATGGGGTGGTGAAGCAGATCGCGCTGGGGGCCTTGGCGGTGGTGGCGCTGGGGATGATGCTGATGCTGGTGAGGAAGAGCGGGGCGCCGATCACGCTGCCGACGGCGCAGGAACTGGTGGGGGTGCCGCCCGCGCTGGAGGCGCAGAGCGACCTGGTGGGCGAGGCGGATGAGACGCAGACGGCGATGCTGGGGATTGAGTTGGGGGATGAGCAACTCAAGAGCAAGAAGATGCTGGAGCAGGTGGCGGAGATGGTGAAGAAGAACCCGGCCGATGCCGCGGGGCTGATGAACAGGTGGATCCAGACGGAGGGTTGAGCCATGCCCAGAAAGCCCGGCGAAAAACTCCCGACGGAGGCGAAGGACCTTGACGGGATCACCAAGGGGGCGATCCTGCTGCTCACGCTGGACGCGAGCGTGGCGAGCGACCTGCTGAAGCAGATGGCGCCCGAGGCGGTGGAGGACGTGACGCGCGAACTGGCGGGGCTGGGGCGCGTGCCCGACAACCTGCGGCAGGCGGTGGTGGAGGAGTTTTACGGCCTGTCGATGGCGAACCAGTACGCCAACGAGGGGGGCCTTGAGTATGCCAAGGTGCTGCTGAAGGAGAGCCTGGACCCGAAGACGGCGGAGAAGGTGCTCTCGCAGATCCAGACGCAGGTGCAGAAGACGCCGTTCTCGTTTCTGCAGAAGGCCGAGAGCGAGAACGTGCTGACGTTCATTCAGGAGGAGCACCCGCAGACGATCGCGCTGATCGTGTGCCACCTGCCGCACCACAAGGCGGCGGAGATTCTGGGCGGTCTGCCCATGCAGAAGCAGATCGAGGTGATCAAGCGTGTGGCGAACATGGAGCAGACCAACCCGGAGGTGATCCGCGAGGTGGAGAAGGGGCTGGAGAGCCGGCTTTCGAGCATGCTGATGCAGAGCATGGAGAAGGCGGGGGGCGTGCCCACGGTGGCGGAGATTCTGAACCTGGCGGATCGCTCGACGGAGAAGAGCATCATGGAGGGGCTGGAGGCGGAGGACCCGGACCTGGTGGAGCAGATCCGGCGGCTGATGTTCGTGTTCGAGGACATCCGGCTGATCGACCAGAAGGGCATCCAGACGATGCTCAAGGAAGTGGAGAACGACGAACTGGGGCTGGCGCTCAAGACCGCGAGCGAGGAACTGAAGGAGAAGATCTTCTCGAACATGTCGGAGCGGGCCGCGGCCCTGATCCGCGAAGACATGCAGTACATGGGGCCGGTGCGCGTGAGCGACGTGGAGGCGGCCCAGCAGCGCGTCGTGGACATCGTGCGGCGGCTGGAGGATGCGGGCGAGATCATCATCTCCGGGCGCGGCGGAGAGTCGGAGATGCTTGTGTGAACGGGAAAGCACTGGG
>CAZNEU010000011.1:0-7858 GCA_964571915.1 uncultured Phycisphaeraceae bacterium | reverse complement strand
AGTCGTCCAGCGTCTTGCGAATGGTGGGTGCGTCCATGCACCCGAGAGACTACCACCCCGCCCGTCAGTGGGCAACTCTAAAGTAAACGCTTATGGGCTTGGCCCCTTCGCCCGCGCGGCCCGCCCAGATGCACCGCCCGGCCAGCAACATTCCCGCTCCCCCACGGAACTTCCCCCGCCCCCGCGCGTCTCACCCTTCGGTTGCGCTGGGGGCGCAACCACGCCGGTTCGCAACACGCAGCCCCGACATGCAGCCCGACCGTGAGGGAGGGCTTCCCCGTACCATGCACCCCACGGGCCTGTCCTTCGCTCGGAGCACCCTCATGAACACTCGCATCACCCTCGTCCTCCTCTCCCTTCTCGCCGGCTCCATCCTCCCCGTCCCGCCCGCCGCCCTCGCGCAGCCAGCCGGGCAAGGGGCCGCCGCCGCGCAGGCCCTCCAGGCCGACCTCCCCATCACCCAGGTCCTCCTCTACCGCTCCGGCGTCGCCGCCTTCCAGCGCGACGGCCGCGTGGATGGCAACGCCCGCCTCTCCCTCAAGTTCGAGGTCTCCCAGATCAACGACATCCTCAAGAGCCTGCAAGTCCTCGACAAGGGCGGCCGCGTCGAGAGCGTCACCTACTCCAGCAAAGACCCCCTCGCCCGCCGCCTCGGCAGTTTCGGTGTCCCCATCGGAGATGACCCCTCCCTCGCCGTCCTCCTCTCCCGCCTGCGCGGCAGCGTCGTCCGTGTCTCCTTGCCCGAAGGCGAAATCACCGGCACCGTCCTGGGTGTCGAAACCCGCCAGGTCAGCACCACCAAGGATGCGCCCCCCGTCAGCCGCGCCTTCGTCAACCTCGTCACCAGCAAGGGCATCCGCTCCATCGACAGCACGCTCGCGACGAGTTTCCAGTTGGAGGATGCCACGCTCGCCGCAGAACTCAACAAGGCCCTCGCGGCCGTCGCCGAGAGCCGCAGCGAACGCAGCAAGACCGTGGACGTGGCCGTGGCCGGCAACGGCACCCGCGATGTCATCATCCGCTACATCCACGAAACCCCCGTCTGGAAGACCAGTTACCGCCTCCTCCTGCCCGAGGGCAACGAGGCCAAGCCGCCCGCCAGCGACCAGTTCAACCTGCAAGGGTGGGCCATCGTGGAGAACACCACCGACAGCGACTGGCGCGATGTGGCGCTCAGCCTCGTGGCGGGCCGCCCGGTGAGTTTCACCATGGACCTCTCCGAGCCGCTCTACGTCTTCCGCCCCAACCTGCCTGTGCCCACCGTGCCGGGTGTCCTCGCCCGCGCATACGAGGAAGCCATGGCGCCCGTGCGGCAACTCGCCTCCGGCGGAGCGGGCCAGCAGACCGCCGTGGGCGAAGCTTGGCGGAAGGAGGCGGCTGAGAAGCGATTCGCGCGCAGTGCCGCAGCAACGCCGATGCCCGCCCGTCCAGCCGACGCGACCACGTTCATCGATATCAACGAGAACGGCCGCCCCATCGTCTCCGCCGACGACCTCCTCAACTACTCGCCCTCCGCCGCCTCCCGCGGCACCGAACTGGGCGAATCCTTCTTCTACAAGGTCTCCACGCCCATCACCATCGAGCGCCAGCGCTCCGCCATGATCCCCTTCCTCACCTCCCCCGTCGGCGGCCGCCGCGTCAGCATCTACAACCGCATCGACCGCCCCGAGCACCCCATGCGCGGCGTGGAGATCACCAACTCCTCCGACCTCCAACTCCTCCCCGGCCCCATCGCGGTGTATGACGGCACCATCTTCGCCGGCGATGCCACCATCTCCCACCTCGCCCCCGGCGCCAAGCGCCTCCTCGCCTACGCCGTGGACCTTGATCTCAAGACCATCGCCACGCCCGAGGCCACAGACGAGATCACCAAGGTCCGCATCGTCGATGGTGCCTTCGAGGTCACCAACCTCAACCGCATGAAGATGCTGTACCGCTTCGACAACAACGACAAGAAGCGTGCCCGCACGGTGATCGTGGAGCACCCCAAGAACTCGCCCTACAAACTCGTGGGAGACCTCAAGCCCACCGAAGACACGACCTCCAACTACCGCTTCGAGGTCAAGATCGACGCGGGCAAGAGCAGCGAACTCGTCGTGAACGAGGAGTGGGTCCGCAGTCAACAGGTGGGCCTGAGCGGCTACGCCATGCCCGACCTTGTCCGCCTCAGCAAGAACGGCAAGGTGTCGGGTGCCGTGCTCGACGCCGTCCGCACCTGGGCCCAGAAGAACGCCGCGGCTGAAGAAGCCCAGCGCGAACTCGCCCAACTCGATGAGCGTGCCGCTCGCAGCGCGAGCGAGCAGGAACGCATCAGCCAGGTCATGCAGCGCGTGCCCAACAACTCCGAGGTCTACGCCAACTACATGAAAGACCTCAACCAGGCCGCCAACGAGGGGCGAGCGATCAAAGGCCAGCGCGAGGCCGCCGTCGCCAAGGCCACCGCCGCCATGAAAGACCGCGACGACTATCTCCGCAACCTCAGGGTCGATTGACGCTGGCATCCCTCACACCTGCACGCACACGTTGCTCGGCTCGGTGAAAAACTTCAGCGCATCGCTGCCGCCCTCGCGCCCCACGCCCGACTGCTTCACGCCCCCGAAGGGCGTCCGCAGATCGCGCAGCAGCCAGCAGTTCACCCAGATCACGCCCGCCGCCAGGCCTGCTGCAAACCGGTGCGCACGCCCGAGGTTGCTCGTGAACACCGCCGCGGCAAGCCCGAACGGCGTGCCGTTTGCAAGGGCCAGCGCCTGCTCCTCCGTCTCGAACCGTTGCAGCGTCACCACCGGCCCGAAAATCTCCTCCTGCTCCACGCGGCACGCCGGATCAAGCCCGGAAATCACCGTGGGGCGGAAGAAGAAGCCCTTCGCGCACCGCGCCGGCAGCACACCCGCCGCCACGCGCTCGCCGCCGCAATGCACCGTCCCGCCCAGTTCCCGCGCCAGTTTCACGTAGCCTTCCACCTTCTCCAGTTGCGCAGCGCTCACCTGCGGCCCGTGCTGCGTGGCCGCGTCCAGCGGGTCGCCGATCTTCAGCGCGTTCGCGCGCTCCACCATCCCCGCCAGCACCCGGTCGAACACGCTCCGCTGCACCAGCAGCCGCGACCCGCACAGGCAGATCTGCCCCTGGTTGCTGAACGCGGCCCGCGCCGCCGTGTCGATCGCCGCCGGCAAATCCGCATCGTCAAAGATCACAAACGGGTTCTTCCCGCCCAGTTCAAGCGACACGCGCTTGAGCATCCCCCCCGCAGTCGTGCCGATCCACTTGCCCACACCCGTGGAGCCCGTGAACGAAATCGTCGGCACGTCCGCGTGCTGCACGATCGCCCCGCCGCACGCGGTGCCGGTCCCATGCACAATGTTCAGCACGCCGTCGGGCAGGCCCGCCTCCTGCGCCAGTTCTCCCAGCATGGCCGCCGTCATGGGCGTCATCTCGCTGGGCTTGGCCACCACCGTGTTGCCCGTCGCCAGCGCGGGGGCGATCTTCCACGTGAAGAGGTGCAGCGGAAAGTTCCACGGCGTGATCAGCCCCGCCACGCCGCGCGGCCGGCGCAGCGTGTAGTTCAGGGCCCGCGCGGGCGGCCCGAAACTCGGCATATCCGTCTCGTGCAGTTCCGAGTGCGTGTGCAGCATGGCCGTGGCGAAGAAGCGCAGGTTGCCGATGGAGCGGGGAATGTCCGCCGCGCGGGTCGCGCTGATCGGCTTGCCGGCATCAATGCTCTCCGCCTCCGCGAAGCGTTCCAGCCGCGCCTCGAGCAAGTCCGCCCACCGCAGCATGATGCGGCTTCGCTCCGCCGCGGGTGTGCCGCTCCACCCCGCAAACGCCCCCTTCGCGGCATCCACGGCACGCTGCACATCCGCCGCGTCGCTCGCGGCCACACGGGCGCACACCTCGCCTCGCGCGGGGTCGATCACGTCGAGCCATTTGCCCGCGCGTGCGGGCACCGCCCGCCCGTTGATCAGATTGAGTATCTCGTTCATACGCCGCGAGTGTACCGCGCACGCGGCCCCGCCAGTTACCTCTCGCCCTGGGGCGCAGGCCGGTTCATGCGGCTGGGCTCGTCGCCGCGCTGGGGCGTGCGGAAGGCCGTGAAACCCAGGCTCTGCACCCCCATGCCCGTTTCCGGCGTGGTGAGCCACCCCCAGAACGCCGGCGACATGGCCGTTACGGTCGTGGGCGGGTGATAGCCGAACGCCAGCGGGAGCACGCTGTTGAGTTCATCGTGCGTCCCGAAAAACTTCCACGTTGAGTCAAACGCCGGGGGCCGCGACGACCACTGCCGCAGCCGGTTGATGTCCACGGGAATCCAGAACGCCTTGTTGTCGAAGGGGTCCACCAGGGCAAACTCCACCCACGAGCGCAGGTTCCACGGACCGCTCACGGTCCGACGCGGGTCCTGGGCATTGCCCGAGGCCAGGTCTTCCTTGTCGTAGCCGATCACCACCCGCGCCGGCAGCCCCGCGGCCCGGTAGACCGCGGTGAGCAGGCAGGCCACGTCGTGCGGGCTGCCCTTGGGTTCCCCTGCCATCGCCACGGCTCCCCTGAGCACAAACCCGCGGAAACTGCTGTTCCGGTTGAACACCAACCCGTTGCCGGAGGGCTGCACCATCGCCAGCACTTCGCCGGCCAGGTGCTTGGCCAGCACCACCGGCGGCTGGGTCTTGGGGTCCTGGTCGCTCAGCAGCCGCGCCACCAGAGCCCTGATCGCCGGGTCGTTGCTCTCGATGAACATCTGCGGCTTGAGGGCGCTGGCCGCCACCGCCGGCCACGCACCCCTGGGCCACGGCACCGTGCGTGCCAGGTCCTCATCAAACACCGTGTTCCAGCACGTCATCTGATACTCAACGTGCAGTTGCGTGTCGTTGCCCTCCACATCACGCATCTCCCAGCGCGCCAGTTTCGTGCCGCCCGCGTAGCCGTCCTGGAACGTCGGCTTCGTGTCCATCACCACGCCGTTGAACTTCAGTTCGCCCGTGAACCGCGGCACGCCGGACGAGTCCGCCTCCAGCCGGTGCGCGGCCGAGGCTGTGAGCATGGGAAACACCACCGCCGCGGAACTGAACTTGAAGGGCACCTCCTGCTCGATGATGTGGCCGTCCACCACGTCCTGCGTCCGCGCCGCCACCACACGCACGTCGGCCGCCATCGTCCAGTCCCTGGACTGGTCCAGGGCCAGCACCTTGCCCGCCACCGGCTCGGTCGGCGGCGGCACCGCCGCCGCAGGCGTGGCAGGGGGCGGTGGTGCCTTGGCGGGCTGCCTGGGCACGGGCCGCTTCGGCGCTGGCGGCTTGGTGGACGGCTGCTTCTGCGGGCCTTGGGCACTGTCGCCGTCCTTCGTGTTCGTCTGGCTCACCACAGGGCCCGCGCCCAGCAGCACCCCCACCATGCCCAGGGCAATCAGCGTATGAACACGTCGCGACATGGCGTTCTCCAAACTACCACCGGCACCAACACCGCCCGCGCGGCGGTGCGTGAGCCGATCCACACAGCATATGTTCGTCGCCAGACCCGCGCGGATGCCCCAATCCGCCGACTTTGGGTGGTCCCGCGCACCCCCACTCTTCGCGTGCGTGCATCGGGTGGTCCGGCGGTCCCCGCCGGTCCTTTCTTCACACCTTCAACCCCAGGTCGTGCGGCGTGGGCAGGTCTTTGATGCTCGCAAGCCCGAACGAACGCAGAAACTCGCGCGTCGTCGCGTACAGCATCGGCCGCCCCAGTTCCTCCGCCCGCCCCGCGATCGTCACCAGTTTGCGGTCCAGCAGACTCTTGAGCACCTCGCCGCACGCCACCCCGCGGATCGCCTCAAGGTCCACGCGCTTCACCGGCTGGCGATACGCGATGATCGACAGCGTTACCAGCGCCTCGTGCGACAGCCGTGTGCGCGTCGTCGCCCCCTGCAACGCCGCGATCGCCGTCCCGAACGCCGGCAGCGTCATCACCCGACACCCGCCCGCCACCTGCTCGATCCTGAAGGCGCGGCCGGTGCGGTCATACTCCCCGTTCAGCCACGCCACTGCCCGCGAGATCAACTCGATCGGGGATGGCCCCTCCGCCTCTGCCTGCGCACCGCCACGCCGCTTGCGCCGGCGCGGCTCGGTTGCTGCCGGCTGCGCGGTCCCGTCTTCCGCCGCGCCAGCAGCCGCCGCCGGGGGGGGGGCATCCGTCGGTGCCTCGTCGGTTGGAGCGGGCGGGAGCAGGCCCAGGGCTTGCGCAATCCTCGTCGCCGAGAGCGGCCGCGAACCCGAGATCACCAGCGCTTCCACCATCGGCGCCAGCGTGCGGATGCGCTCGGCCAGTTCATCGCTCGCGGCGTGTTGCGCGGCGTGCGGATCAACCTCCACGGACCCGGCCAGGCTCACGCGCCCAAGCCCATCGGTCTGTTGCACGGTCATCTGCTGTGCGTTCATCCTTGAACACTCCAAAGGTGGTTCCGGTGTCAGCAACGCTCCCGTCGCCCAGGAGTGTATCGGCTTTCGTGCCCGCTCGCGCCTGAAGTCTGGCGTCTGGCGTCTCCCCTCACGCCCCCGACACGCTCAACGTGGCGATGTCCGGCACGTTGCGGTAATACCCGTCGTAATCCAGGCCGTAGCCCACCACAAACTCATCCTCGATGTCAAACCCGGCGTACTCCACCTCCACCTCTTCGCTGCGCCCGCCCGGCTTCATCTTGTTCAGCAGCACCGCCAGCCGCAAACTCTGCGGCCGCTGGGCCGCGATCATCCGCCGCAAGAGGCCCAGCGTGCGGCCCGAATCCAGAATGTCATCCACCACCACCACGCGGCAGCCGCGCAGGTCGGTGGGCACGCCGCTCTGCACGGTTACGCCCTGGCTGGTGGTGGTGGTGCCGGGGTAGGAACTGAGCGTAACGGGCTTGATCGCCAGTTTCACATCCATGGCGCGGATCAGGTCGGCCACGAACACCAGCGCGCCCGTCAGCACGGGCACGAGCACGATGGGGCCGGGTGGCTGCCCCGCGCCGGTAAAGATCGCCGCCTCGTTGTCCAGATCGCCGGAGATGGCGCGGCCAAGTTCCGCCACACGCGCGGCAATCGCCTCGCGACGGATGAGGATGGACTTGACTTCAACCATGCGGGCCTCCCGCGAAACCGTACGCACGGGCGCGGGGGGAGGCGGACCCTCGCTGGGCGGAGGTAACGCGTGCCGTTCTTCACCGCGAAGCGGTGGAAGTAAGTAGCCGGGGGTCGCCGCGCAGCGGCACCCCCGGAATCGAGCCACCACAAACTTCTTCTCCGCCGGCGGGGCTCAACGCCCCGTCGGCGACCTCCTCCCGTGCCACCGCCTGGGTCGCCGCGGCGACCGTGGTGCCGCCGCAGGCGGCGGTGTCGTGTGGCTTTTCCACATTCGGCCTTGCAAAAGCCTCGCCCTGTGGTACCTTTACACCACGCAACCGGGGGCGGAACGGAGAGTCCCCATGAACGCATCGCGTGGTTTGGCAATCGTACTGGCATCCGCCACAGCGGTGGCTTTTTGTACGCCCGAGAGTCACGCGCAAGAGTGCCGCACGTGGAAGCAGTTGGCCATCAGCGGCCCCGCGCCACGCTACGGCCACAAGATGGTTTACGACACGCAGCGGAATGTCATTGTGCTGGACGGGGGCGCGACCCGCACGGACGGGGCTGGAGCGACCAGCGACTACGAAACGTGGGAGTTCGGTGGCGGGTCGTGGGCCTTGCGCGCTACGACAAGCGTCCCGCGCCCCCTCGGGTACAACTTTGGGCTTGCGTATGACGAGGCACGCGGCGTGACTGTCCGCCACGGGGGCTCGCAGAACCCCATGCTCACGAGCGAACTCCCGATCTACAACCAAACATGGGAATGGAACGGAACCGCATGGGTCCAA
>CAZNEU010000010.1:0-17323 GCA_964571915.1 uncultured Phycisphaeraceae bacterium | reverse complement strand
GCGAATCTCGCGAAATCAATCAAGAAGACTGCGATCGTGACTTCTTTCCGTGCTCATATACCGATCCGGTCTCGTATTGAAAACCCCTTGCCAAGCCCCGGAACGACCAATCGCTCAACGATTGTGCCATTGGCACCGTCGACGTACGCAAAGCTTACGAGCCATGCGGGTTCCTCGAAGACATTTGCAAAGTCGTCAACGCTCACTGGTGCAGCCGACAGTACCCGCCCATTCACGCAGGCAGCCTTACGTATCGCCCATCGCTGCATATCTGACTCACGCGTGCTCGTCATATGCGTCCTTCAACTGCAAGCGTCGACTCTTTAGAACCCCATCCCGCCCATGCCTCCGCCCATTCCGCCACCACCACCGCCGTGGCCGTGCCCGGCGTGCTCATCTTCATCCTTGGGGGCATCGGTAATCACGCAGTCGCTCGTCAGCAGCATCGTCGCCACGCTCGCGGCGTTCACCAGGGCCGAACGATCCACCTTCGCGGGCGTCAGCACGCCCTGCTTGAGCAGGTCGCCATACTCGCCGGTGAGCGCGTTGAAGCCGAAGGATGTGCCGCCCTTGCCGGCCTGGCCCTCGGCCACCTTGGCCACCACGACCGTGCCCTTCTCCCCCGCGTTATCCGCGATGGTCTGAAGGGGCACGCTCAGGGCCTTGTACACCGTGTCCATGCCCGCGGCGATCTCGTACTTCACTTGGCCGACGTCATCCGCGGTTCGTTCCTCGCCCTTGCCGTACACGGCCTTCCACTCGGGGAGTTTCTCGATGGCCGCGCGAGCGCGGATGAACGACACACCGCCGCCGGGCACCACGCCCTCGGCCACGGCGGCGCGGGTGGCGTGGAGGGCATCCTCCACGCGGGCCTTTTTCTCTTTGAGTTCGGCCTCGCTCGCCGCGCCGACCTTGATCTGGGCCACGCCGCCGGTCAGTTTGGCGAGGCGCTCCTGGAGTTTCTCGCGGTCGTAGTCGCTGGTGGTGTTCTCGATCTCGCGCCGGATCTGCTCGATGCGGCTCTGGATGCTCTTGGTGCTGCCCGCGCCCTCGATGATGGTCGAGTTCTCGCTGTCGATCTCGATCTTCTTGGCCATGCCCAGGTCTTCGAGGGTCACGGTGTCGAGTTCCTCGCCCGTGTCCTTCATGAAGGGCTTGGCGCCCGTCAAAATCGCCAGGTCCTCCAGCATCGCCTTGCGGCGGTCGCCGTAGCCGGGGGCCTTCACGGCGCACACCTGCAGCGTGCCGCGCAGTTTGTTGATGACCAGCGTGCTCAGGGCCTCGCCAGCCACGTCCTCCGCGATGATGAGCAGGGGCTTCTTGGCCTGCATCACCTTCTCCAGCAGCGGCACCAGTTTCTGCACGTTGTCGATCTTGTCCTCGTGAATGAAGACGAGACACTTGTCGAACTCGCAGGTCATGGCGTCGGGGTTGGTCACAAAGTTCGGCGAGATGAAGCCGCGGTCGAACTGCATCCCTTCCACCACCACCACCTCGGTCTCCTGGCTCTTGCCCTCTTCAACCGTGATCACGCCGTCCTTGCCCACCTTGGCGAAGGCATCGGCGAGAATCTTGCCGACCGCGGGGTCGTTGTTGGCGGAAATGCTCGCCACGTTCTCAATATCCTTGGTGTTCGTCGCGCTCACGGGCGTAGACATCTTCGCGATGCTCTCGCTGGCAACTTCCACCGCCTTGCGCACGCCACGCACCAGGGCGTTGGCATCCACGCCCGCGGCAATGTGGCGCAGGCCCTCACGGACGATGGCCTCGGCCAACACCGTCGCCGTGGTCGTGCCGTCGCCGGCATCATCACTGGTCTTGCTGGCGGCCTGCTTCACCAACTGGGCCCCCATGTTCTCGATCTTGCAGGTGAGTTCGATCTCCTCGGCCACGCTCACGCCGTCTTTGGTCACGGTGGGGCCGCCCCAACTCTTGTCCAGCACGGCGTTGCGGCCGCGCGGCCCGAGTGTCGCCTTCACGGCACGGGCGAGTTTCTCCACGCCGGCAAACAGGGCGGAACGGGCGTCAACGTCGAAGGCGAGTTCTTTGGCGGGCATTCTGAGGGTCTCCAAAGCGCTGTACGGCTTGTGATTGGTGCCAGAGGGCGAGATACAGTACGGACGAGTCGTGCCGCGTGCCGCGACTGATCGCGCACCCAGCCCCCTCACCCTTGGCAACGCGGGTGCCACACTGCCACGCCCTCTCCAGCCTGCGCGGCCCGCCCTTGACCCCGCACCACACGCCGCGCTCCCCTCCCCCGCTGTCAGAACCCCGGTCTGGCTCCGGCCACTCCTGCCATGTTGGCAGGCGGTCGCCGGCCGCGTGAGGCGGCACTCCCCCGGCTCGGGCTGCACCCGGACAAGATCGGGTTGCTGACCCCAGCCCGCGCCAGCGCTTCGTGCCATGGGGCGTTGCCGGGAAGACTCGCGTGCGGGCTCGCGTGCCGCGTGCCCGATCCGGCTCTCCGCTCGGTGCCAACCGCTCGCGGCTCTCCCCTTCATCCACAACGCGTATACTTATTCAATGAGCACCAAGGGCCGCAGGCGACAACTCATCCTCGACGTGCTGCGGCAGCACCAGAGCGTGCCCAACCAGGACCGCCTCGCGGTCCATCTCTCCGCACGCGGCATCGTCGCGACCCAGGCCACCCTCTCGCGCGACCTGCGCGACCTCAATGTCTTCAAGGGTCCATCCGGCTACGTGCTGAACCAAGCCGGGTCCGATGCCGGTGTCGGCAACGCCCAGATTGAGTCCGCCGTGAAACTCTACATGCTCTCCGCCACCACGGCCGGCAGCCTCGTCGTCTTCCGCACACGGCCGGGGCACGCCTCGCCGCTCGCATCAGAACTGGACCGCGCCGGCATCTCCGGCATCGCGGGCACGATCGCGGGCGACGACACCATCTTCGTGGCCGTCGCCTCTCCCGCACGGGCGAAATCACTCGTGCGCCTCTGCCGGCAACTCGTCGCCCGCCCATGAGCCTTCCCCCCATTGCCCGTCAACCCCATCCCGCGGGTACGCCCGGCGCCCGCGCACCCGTGAGTTCACCATGAACCAGACCCTCGCCGCTCCCCCCGCTCGTCCCGATCTGCCTGCCATGCACACACACTCTCCACCGCGCCCTCTGAGCACCAAGGACCTCACCAGCGCGGCAACCCTCACCCCGGCCGACCTCACGCTGCTTCTCGCCACCGCACAGCACGTCAAGCGTGATCCCGCGGCGTTCCGCCACGCGCTCGACACCCTCTCCATCGTCCTGCTCTTCGAGAAGCCCTCCCTGCGCACGCGCCTCACGTTCGAGGTCGGCACGCACCGCCTGGGCGGGCAGGCCATTTACTACGACCACGCCGCGGAGCGCATCGGCCAGCGCGAATCCATCAAGGACTACGCCAAGAACCTCGAACGCTGGGTCCACGGCATCGTGTGCCGCACCTACAGCCACGAGACGATTGAGCAACTCGCCCGCCACGCGCGCGTGCCCGTCATCAACGCCCTCTCCGATGCCCACCACCCCTGCCAGGCACTTGCCGATGTGCTCACGCTCAGCGAGCGTTTTGGTTCGCTCGCGGGCCTGCCCATCGCCTACATCGGCGACGGCAATAACGTCTGCACCTCGCTCATGCACCTGGCCTGCCGCCTGGGCGCGAAACTCACCATCGTCGCGCCCAAGGGGTACGAGCCCGACGCGGCACAGGTCTCCATCGCCCACGCCTTTGCCAAGGAAAGCGGCGGCTCGCTGCGTCTCTCCACGGCGCCCGCCGATGTGTCCGGCAGCCGCGCCATCTACACCGACACCTGGGTCTCCATGCACCAGCGCGACGATGCCGATGCGCGGGAGCGTGCTTTCGAGCCTTATCGCGTGGATGCCGCGCTCATGGCCCGGGCCGCGGCGGACTGCGTCTTCATGCACTGCCTCCCTGCCCATCGCGGCGAGGAAGTGGCCGATGAAGTGATCGACTCGCCGGCCTCCCTCGTCTACGAGCAGGCCGAGAATCGCCTGCACGCGCAGAACGCGCTGCTCATTCATACCGTTGCCGCAAGGGCGGCGGTGTAACCCGATGGGCCGCGTTCGCGAACAGCCTGCGGTCGTCGCCTCCGAATCTGAACTCTGAACTGTCTACTCTGAACTCTCTCCCCGTCCCTGCTCGCTCCCGCAACCAAGGCCCTTCCCCATGCCCACGAAGAAAGTCGCCCTCGCCTATTCCGGCGGCCTCGACACCTCCTGCATCGTGCCCTGGCTGCGCGAGAACCTCGACTGCGAGGTCGTCTGCGTCGTCGGCGATGTCGGCCAGGGTTCCGATGAACTCGCAGGCGTCGAGAAAAAGGCCAAAGACTCCGGCGCGGCATCCTGCCACGTGGTCGACCTCAAAGAGACCTTCGTCGAAGACTTCGTCTTCCCCACCATGATCGCCGGCGCGATCTACGAGGGCCGCTACCTCCTGGGCACCGCCATCGCCCGCCCCGCGCTGGCCAAGGGACAGGTGGATGTCGCCCTGAAAACCGGCTGCACCGCCCTGGCCCACGGCTGCACCGGCAAGGGCAACGATCAGGTGCGCTTCGAGAGCGCCTACGCCGCGCTGGCGCCGGAACTGGAGATCATCGCGCCGTGGCGGATGGACAACTGGAAACTCTCCGGCCGCCTGGCGATGCTGGATTACCTCAGGCAGCGCAACATCCCCACCTCCGCCAGCGCGGCCAAAATCTACTCGCGCGACCGCAACCTCTGGCACATCTCCCACGAGGGCGGCACCATCGAAGACCCGGCCAACGCGCCGCCGGACGATGCGTGGATGCTCACCACCGACCCCGCCAAAGCGCCCGACAAGCCCGAGACCGCCACGCTCGGCTTTGAGAAGGGCCGCCCGCGCACGCTCAACGGCCAGCGCCTCTCCGGTCCCGATCTCATCCTCAAACTCAACGCCATCGCGGGCGTTTATGGCGTGGGCCGCGTGGACCTTGTCGAGAATCGCCGTGTGGGCATGAAGAGCCGCGGCCTGTACGAAACGCCCGGCGGCACCGTGATCGTCGAGGCCCTGCGAGCGCTCGAAGAACTCGTCCTCGACCGTGAGACTCGCCACTACCGCGAGCACCTGGGCCTCACCTTCGCCGAACTGGTCTACGACGGCCGCTGGTTCACACCCCTGCGCGAAAGCCTCTGGGCCGCGGCAGAGCACATGGCCAAACCCCTCACCGGCGAGATCACCGTCCGCCTCTTCAAGGGCACCGCCACGGCCATCCAGCGCAAGAGCCCCAACTCGCTCTACGCGGAGAAGATGGTCTCCTTTGAGGGCGAAGAGATCTACAGCCAGAAGGACGCGGGCGGCTTCATCAAGTTGCTGTCGCTCGGCGAGCGCATCCGCGCCATGAAGACCAAGGGCGGGGCACGCTGAGGCAACCGGCCGCGAATGCTCTGGTGGGGCGGACATCCTGTCCGCCTTCACACCATCCGCTTGATGATGACCGCCGTCTGGTCATCACCGAAGGGCCTGCCGCGCGCAAACTCTGTGACGCGCTGGTTCAGGTTGACCAGCATCTCCTCCGCTGTCCCGGTCAGTTTCTCGCGCACGGCGTCCACCGTCGCCTCCGTGCCGAACTGCCCGTTCTCAGGGTCCATCGCCTCGATGTACCCGTCGCTGGCGAGCAGGAACACATCGCCCGGGCGCAGCGCGAAGGGTTCCACGATCTCCGGCAGCATCTCCGCGTCAATCCCCATCGGCATGGCGTTGGCGTTGAACTCCTCGAAACTCCCGTCCGCCCGCACAATGAGCAGCGGCGCCTGACCCGGCGACTCGTACGTGATCGTGTGCGCAACAGGGTCCAGCACGCCGATGAACGCCGTGATGAACCGCCCCGACGGCAGGTCTTCGCACAACTGGGCGTTCAGGTGCGCCACCACGCGGCTCAAATCTCCGCCCAATCTCGCCCCCATCCTCAACATGCTGCGGGCCTGCGTCACGCTGATCGCCGGGCCGATGCCGTGCCCGGTCGCGTCCGCCAGCATGAAGACCATGCCGTCCTTCATCGCCCGCACCTGCCCCTCATCCGCGGGCACACGGAGCAAGTCCGCCAGGTTGATGATGTCGAACGTGTCGCCGCCGGTTTCTTCCGCGGGGATGGTCTGGGCCGCGATCGTGTACCCGGGTATCGCGGGGATGCTCTTGGGCAGGGCCGCGCTCTGGATCGTCTTGGCCAGCGCCAGGTCGCCTTCGATCTTCTTCTTGCGAATCTCAGCCTCGATGAGCGTGGCCCGGCGGAGCGCGATGGCCGCCTGACTGGCGAGCGCCTTGGCCAGCACCTCGTCGCTGGCGTCAAAGTGCGCGCCCAGTTTGGGGTTCTTGTTCAGGGCCTGGGCCACGCCCTCCAGGGTGCCGTCGGCCGAAATGAGCGGGATCGTCAGCATGCCGCGCGTGCGGAAGCCGCTCTTCTTGTCAAACTCGGGGTTGAAGCGCGAGTCCTCCCACGCGTCCTTCACATTGATGATCTGGCGTGTGCGCCCGGCCTCACCGGCGATGCCGCGCGTGATGGGGAAGCGGATGTTGGTCGCGCCGTGGGCGGTGGTGATGAACAGTTCCTGGGTCTTGGGGTCGAACTGGAACACGCTGGCCCGCTCGGCGTGCAGGCAGTCGCGCATCGAGTCGATAATCAGCCCCAGCACCACGTCCAGGTCGTTGGAAGCGTTGAGTTTCTCCAGCACCGCCAGAACCCGCATCAGCGCGGCTGGATCGACGATGGTGCTGGGGGGCGGGGGGTCTTGGTTGGGCGGCGGGCCGGGCATGCACGCCAGCATACACACTCGGGTAGGGCGGGCTTTTCGCCCGCCACCCGTTACACTCTGCACCACGCCATGGACGATGCGGCCCACCAACCCCACCCCCCCCACACCCACGACGACCGCCCCCCCGCGGCCGAGCCGCCGCGCGACCACACCGCCGATCTGGCCGCGGTGCGGGGCGTGCTCGTCGGCCCCGAGTCGGCCCGCCTCGACCGGCTGGACAAGACCCTCGCCGACCCCGCCTGGCACCTCAGGCGCGTTGCCGATGCGCTGCCCGATGCCGTGGCCCTGCGCACCGGCAAAGACGGCCGCCTGGCCAAGGCCCTTGGCCCCACCATCGAAACAGCCCTGCGCACCAGCGTGCAGAAGAACCCGCGCCCGCTGGTGGATGCCATCAGCCCCGTCATGGGCCCGGCCATCCGCAAGGCCATCAGCGATGCGTTGCAGGGCTTCATCCAGAGTTTCAATGAAACCCTCGCCAGCCCGTTCACGCGCGAGGGTCTCTCTTGCCTCTTTGAGAGCATCCGACGGGGTGAGAGTTACGGCGCCGTGCGTCTGAAGCGGGCACTGGTCTACCGCGTGGAGCAGGTCTTCCTCATCCACCGCGAAACCGGGCTCATGCTCCAGCACGTCATCGCCGACCAGGTGCAGGCCCAGGACGCCGACATGGTGAGCGGCATGATGACGGCCATCCGCGACTTCGCCAAAGACTCCTTCGGCGTGCAGGAGGGGCAGGGCCTCGACTCCTTCCGCATCGGCGACCTGACCTGCTGGGTGGAGCAGGGGCCCACCGCCATCGTGGCCGCGGCCATCCGCGGCGTAGCCCCGCAGGCCTTCCGGGCCACACTGCAAGAGGCCCTTGAAAAAATCCTCGTCGAGCAGGGTGCGCACCTCGCCGAGTTCCAGGGCGATGCGGCGGTCTTCATCACGGCCCGGCCGATCCTCGAAGCGTGCCTGAAGGAGGAGGCACGGCCCGCGAAGAAGAAACGCTCGTTCCCCTTCTTCTGGCTGGCCATGCTCATCCTCGTTCCCCTCCTCTTCTGGTGGGGCGTGCGCTGGTGGTCTCACCAGCGGCTGGTGGGCGACTTTGTGAACTGGACCAAGAGCCAGCCGGGTTACGTCATCACGCGGGTGTCGGAGGACGAATCCGGCAAGCCGCTGGTGATCGGGCTGGTGGATGCCAACGCGCCGGGCACCGCCCAGTTCTTCAAGGAACGCCCGACGGATGCCGCGCGGCTGTCGCTGCAACTCGAGCCGTACTACTCGCTCAACCCCTTGCTCGTGGTGGCCCGTGCCAAGGCCACGCTGCGGCCCCCGCCGGGCGTGACGCTGGCGCTCGACACCGCCGCGAACGCTCCGCCGGGTCGTCTGGTCGCCGCCGGGCGGGCCCCGCACCCGTGGGTGGTGGCGGCACGGAGGGACGCGGCGGGCGTGCCCGGCGTGGTGGCCTACGACGACTCCAAACTGGTGGACACCGACCTCGACGAAATTGAAAAACTCAGGGCACAGGTCGAGTCCTTCTCCGCCCGCTTCGCCTTCGGGTCCAGCGACCTCGCCGAGTCGCAGGTGGCGGTGGTGGGCGACATGGCCATCGCCGCGCTGCGGCTGGCCGAGGCGGCGCGGCGGGCCGAGATCGATCTGCAGATTCAGGTCGTGGGCCATACCGATTCCTCCGGGCAGGAGGAGCGCAACGTGCGCCTCTCGCGCGACCGGGCCGACCGCGTGATCGCCCTGCTCGTGGCCCGGGGCGTGCAGGCCCGCGAACTGGCGGCGATCGGTATCGGGCCCGCCGACCCGAAGGTGAAAGAGACAACCGACAAGGACCGCGAGATGAACCGGCGGGTCTCGCTGCGCGTGCTGCTGCTCGACCAACCGCTGTTCGTTCAAGAAGGAAAGGCCCGCCCATGATCCAGAAAAAGGTGAACATGCTGGGCGCGTTCGCGGTGGGCAAAACCAGCCTCGTGCAGCGCTACGTCTCCAGCCTCTTCTCCGACAAGTACCAGACCACCGTCGGCGTCACCATCAAGAAGCGCCAACTGAAGGTGGACGACCAGGACGTGACGCTGGTGATCTGGGACCAGATGGGCGAGGACGAGTTTCAGTGGATGCAGACCGTCCACATCAAGGGCGCGGCGGGCTTCATGCTGGTGCTGGATGGCACACGCCGCGCCACGCTTGATGTGGCCATCGGGATTGAAGAGCGCGTCAAGGCCGAGATCGGCACGCTTCCCTTCATCGCCGTCATCAACAAGACCGACCTGAAGGCTCAGTGGGACATCACCGAGACCGACATCGAGGCCATGAAGGCCCGCGGCTGGAGCGTGTTCCAAGGTTCGGCCAAGTCGGGCGAAGGGGTGGAGCAAGCCTTCGAGATGCTGGCCCGGCGGGCGATCGGCGGGTGAGGGTTCGTGGCCGGTCAGCGACAGGTTTTCCACACCCCGGCGTGGAGGTCTCTTGAAACCACCCGCCGCCCGTCCCGGGTACTCGCCGCGGCACCCCCGATCGGGTTATGATCCAGCGTCGGTGATCTCGACCGATCCCGCCCGCACCAGCCCCGTTCGGGGCCTTGCAGGGGGTGAGCGTGTGAGTGTTCGCATCGTGAGCCGCGCGGCAGCATACTCGTGGTGGAGGGCGGCAGCAGACCGCCCGAGATGGTGTGGGTTCGGGGCGTGGCCCCGGCACGCCGGAGTTTGGTCCGGCCATTGGAGGTTGACCGTGGTTACCAGGCATTGCACACACCAGCCGACCCGCACACCTCCGCGCGTTCGTGCCCGCCGATGGGGCGGATGCGCGCGGGCCTTCACACTGATCGAACTGCTGGTGGTGATCGCGATCATCGCGCTGCTGGTGAGCATTCTGCTGCCGGGCCTGGCGGCCGCGAGAGACGCGGCGAGAACGATTGTGTGCGGGAACAGTCTGCGCGGGTCGGCGTTGTCGTTCTCGACCTACGGCGGCGATTACAAGGATGCGATCGCGGGGGCACCGATCCACAGCGGCTACACGCTGCTACCGAAGCGGCTGCCACCCTCCAGCACCTCCGGGAGCCCGCCGCCCCCGTCCCGGGCCGGCGTGTCGTATTTCAAGCAATCGGAGCCGTACTTCAACGGAATCGCGGTGCAAGCGTGGGATTGGATGGGGCCGCTGGGTGCGCTGGGCGGGTGGTTCGGCAGCACGCGAGTTCTGAACCCCAACGACGCGGGGGCGGATGTGCTCCAGCCCACCGGCTCAAGCGACGCTCTACGGGCGGCGCGATTCGATCAGTACCGCAACTTTGCCGGCCTGCGGTGCCCGTCGAACAAGATTGAATCGAGGCCGTACAACACGACCACAAATGCCGCCGCGAACAAGATCGGCCCGTGGACAACGGGGCAGATGCTCTCGTATTTTGTGGCCACCACTTTCACCGCCACGGAGGAAGGGCCTGAATTCCTCGGCACAGCGGATCGAGCGAGCGAAGGCATCGACCGCCGGGTGTATCGCCCGCTACTCACCAAGATTGGGACCCCGAGTAGGCGTGTTGCCGTCTACGAGGGTGCACGATACACCGACAGCGAGATCGAGCCCGACCACGCCGTGAACCGCGACGCAAACTACGGAGGCGCGTTCCAGGACGCTGGCCCTTGGCTTTTCGACAACAAAGTGCTGAACCGCTACATGGCACCGGGCGAGATCGGCAACCGCCTGTCGGGCAGCGCCACTTTTCGCGATGCCCGTGCGTATGCCTTTCGACACGGGCAGCGCAGGGCGGCGGGGGGCGACGGCAAGCAGTTTCGTGGCAACCTCGGATTCTTTGACGGGCACGTAGAAACCGTGTCTGATGCCGAAGCCACCGATCCGGACCTGTGGTTCCCGTCCGGCACTCGCATCACGCGCTCGCGCGGGGCCAGGGACAACAATTTTTGGGACCACGCCATGCGGACCTGGCCAAGAAAGACAAAGGATGTCTCGGCGGCCAACCCGCATGTGGTACCCTAGTCCTGTCGTACTCAGCCTGTCAAGCCTCTCTGCCACTTTACCAAGGAACTTCGCATGTTGCCGGCCAGAGTCTCAGTGATACTGATCTGTGCGGCACTCAGCATGAGCGCACGTTTTTCAAGTGCCCAGCCGTGTGAGCCCCCATCTTACCCGAACAGTTGTGGCCCCTGCCACGGCGTTGTCCGCGCCGGCTGCCGCAATTTTGTCGCCGTGTCGTTTGACCTGCTGTGTTCAACGACTTTCAGTCCGCATTGGTCCCTGTATCTTGCCTGTTCGCGAGGAAAGGTGGCCACTACATCCGACGGACGAACCGTGTTCTCTTCCGTTGGCGATTGCGACTGCAATGGTTATGAAGGCGGAATCCAGTTTGACAAGACTTGCGATGCCGCGTTTGTAGCAACGCGTGCATCGGGCAGCAGCGCGACCACATCGGCGGACCTGGGAACGGATCCGATTGGAACCTTTTGGATTTTTCCGGCGACAGACTTTTGCGCGAACGTGACAGGCTCGGCGGCATCCGTGGGCCAAGGATGCGATGTCTGCCCACCTTCATTCTATCAGGCCCTCATGGCAGGCCATGATCTGTCGTTGGCGCGTATCACATTTCGGACGGGCTATGAGGCGGTGCTCCAGACCGGCCAGAAACATTGCCTCGACAATCCGAACCCCAGTCCCTATTTCCGCGGCGAACTAGCAAGTGAGGATGTGAATATTGCCGCCTCTCTTCAGAAGTGCACGTCCTACTCGAACTTTGAGATCGAAGGCGGCGGTTCACTGACAACACTGGTCCAACTTTCTGCGCTATGGCAGCGTGGCGTGTCGCCGTGTGGGCCCACCCCAGCCGCACCAGAAGTCCTTAAAACTTTGCTCTTTCGAAAGCGCCTTCGACTTACCCTGTCAGATGGCACATCTCAATTTTCCGTTATCGAGGGTGCCGTAACGTCGTTCAGCAATGGGCAGTACGTGCGTGAAGGCGTGTTCGATTCCATGGAGTTTGTGCCTAGCGAACAGTATGACGGCGAGGGCAACCTCACAGGTTCAAACATCTTCGGTTCGCGGTATGTCACTCTCGACACCGGAACGCTGCCCCAAGGCGTCTACATTACCAGCGTTTGCGAGGCTGTAGCTCCACTTCCGATAAGCGTCAACCTCGACCTCGATATGAACGATCGCATCGACGCTTGCGATCGGAAGACAATGTACCGACTTTTGGGCACACAGGATCAACTTGCCTGTATATCTGCGGACGAGTTCCCGATTCACTTGGATTTCGACGGTGACGGGTTTGTCGGCCAGCATGACGTTTTGTACTATGTCGGTCAGTTCAACTCAGCCGCTGGTTGTAACCGTGTCGACTGGAACTGCGATGGTGTCGTGAATCCTGACGATATAGGTGATTTTATTACGTACTATTTCTCAGACCCGCCCAGCGAGCCTATCGATTACAATGACGATTTTGTGGTGAATCCAGATGACCTCGGTGATTACATTACCGAGTACTTTGCATGCCAGTAGCGAGTGCAAGCACTCTGTTAGCCGCCACCAGCCTGCAGCATCCTGCCGCTTGGTTTGGTGCGTGCATTGCACTGTAGTCCTTGCGTAGAAGTTCGAGTGTGTCTATGGCAGCAGCATTCTCTCGCAATAATCTTATGTTTACTGGCAGCATTGTAGCTCTGGTGGCTGCGGCTGGCCTGATGGGTTGGCAGCTTTTCGGCGGCCCGCCCTCGCCAGCCTCGATGAGCAGGCAGCGGAACATGATCTGCGCGGAGACCGGCGAGGCCTTCCCGAAGATGACCATGCCCGACAACCCGGACACGCCGACGGTGAACCCCAAGACGGGTCGCGCGACGTTGTACCCGGCCGAGACGTGCTACTGGAACAAGGATGGCACGGCGAAGCTGCGCCCCACGTATGTGCTGCTCAACGGGTACACCGACAAGCCGGGGCCGACCAAGTGCCCCGATTGCGGGCGCGTGGTTGTGGGGCACAACCCCATGCCGTCCGCGGAACTCCTGCTCAAGGCCGCCGAGCGTGAGGGGAAGATCAAGCCCGAAGTGCCTGCGGGGAAGTAGGTGGTTGCACGCGCGTGGGCTCCTGGGTGGTGGCGGTGAAGGCGCGGGGGGGATTGTGCGTTTTCGCGGCGAATCTGCGGGGGTGAATAGCCGTGGGTCGTGGCGAAGCCACACCCACGGAACCGCACCCCTGTATACGAACCGCACCGCGCAGCGGCGCTGCGGGTGGAAGGCTGAACACACCCCTGCCGCTACGCGGCACAGACGCGAACGGCCAGGACGCGTTCCGTGGGTGCGGCTGCGCCGCGATAGCAAGACCGGCGGGGACCGCCGGACCACCCAGAGCCTTCGCCCCACTCGGAGAGTGGGGGTACCCAAGGCCCGGACCACCACAGGCCGATGCCCCACTCGGAGAGTGGGGGTACCCAAAGTCCGGACCATCCGCCCTACCGCCGCGCAAGGCCGAGTTCCGTGAGGATTCCTTCCATCACCACGCGGCTGCGTGCCTCGTCGCCCAGCGGCTCCACACGCACGCGCAGGCCGGGGCCCGCCGCGAGGGTGTGGACCCAGACGCTCACGCTCTCGAGCACGCCGGGCGTGCGTTGCTGTGCCTCGATCTGGGCCCGGTCTTCGCTGGCGGTTTTTCGCGTGATCGTGAAGCCGCGGGCGCGCAGGGCGCGCTCGGCGGCGGCACTGATGGTGAGGACGGGGATGGAGGGGGGCAGGGTCGCCTCCAGCGTGCCCAGTGAACTGGAGGCCATGATGCCGGTGCGGCCGACTTCGGTCGCGGGGCCGGAGCAGGCGGCGGGGGTGAGGAGGGCGGCCAGCAGGAGCGGGGCCAGAGCGCGGCAAGTCAGGGCGGAGTGTGCCGGGGCGTGGGTCATGGTGCGGTCTCTCGTGGCAGGAGGACGTACGCAGTTCCGTCCACACGCCGGAGCCAGACGGTGGTGAGGTCTTCGCGCTGATACGTGCGTTGGCCCTGCTCCGCGGTGGGCGCGGCGGGGTCGTTCACCAGCACGTTGCCGTCGGAATCGAAGCCCTCGACCACGATGAGGTGGCCGCGCGTGTCGGCGTAGGGTGCGCCGCGGAGTTCGCCGGGTTCGACGGCGATGGCGATGATGACGGGGTTGCCGGAGGCGACGAGGCGCTCAAGTTCGCCCCACGTGTTGAGGCGTGTGAGGTAGCCGGGCACGCCCACGCTGAAGGCCGCCTGCACGTTGCGCGGCCAGTTGCCGTAGATGCCGAAGTGCGGGTCGAGCGTGAGCGCGGCGACGCGTTCGATGGCCAGGTCTACGCCGCGGTGGGCGAGAACCATGCTCAGGCTGGTGGGGCTGCAGAGGCGGCCGGCAAGGGCCTCGTCGCTGGTTTTCTGAGTGCGGAAGGGGACGCCGAGGCGGCCGATGCGTGTGGGTGTGAGTTGGCCGACGGGGGCGGTGTTTTTGGTGCGTGTGTCGCTGAGGCAGACGGCCATGCGGCGGACAAGGACGGGCGGCTGCTGGGTGCCCGCGCCGCCTGCTTGCACACCTCCGGCAACTCCCACACTGCCCACCCGCGCGGCGGTGATGTGGTACATGAGGGCGTTGAGCGGCTGCTCGCTGCGGAGGTAGTCGATATCGACCTTGATGCCGGTGTCGGTGGTCTGCGGGCGAGCGGCCGGGCCGGCACCGATGGCGACATCTCCCCACGACCCGATGAAGAGGGGCGGCGACCACTCATTTGTCGCGGCATCGCGCACGAGCACATCGAGCCTCACGCCGCAGTTGGGGGGCACGTCGATGTTCCAACTGAGGAGGGCCTCGGTGAAGACGTTGTCGCCGGGCGGGCCGGGGCGGATGATCTCGGCGGATTCGTAGAAGGCGAGGTTGTCGTCGGCATCCGCGGCCGCGGCTGGCGGTGCGGCACCTTCAAGATGGTCGCCGGGCTGCGCGGGTGCGGGTGGCGGGGGCGGTGGCGGAGAGGCCACGGGGCGGAGTTCGAGCCAGGCGGGGCCGTTGAGCATGGCCGCGTTGAGGCGGATGGTGGCGGCCCCGCCGCGCACGGAGACGAAGGAATCGTGCATGACCAGTGTGTGGCGGGGCTGCGGAAGGATCGCGGCTGGCTCCGCGGCGAGCACGGGAGCGTTCGGGGCCAGGGCCGACAGGAGCACGACGAGGCGGAGGAGCATGGTGAAGCGAGTGTACCGGCCCGCGGCCAGCGGTTGTGGCCGGTGCAAACGGGCGTGGCGGCACATATGCTCGGGCACGAATGTCAAAGGTACCCGCACCGTCCAACCCTGTTCCGCCCGCTGCGGGCGCGGCTGCCCCGGGGGGGGCGGCGATGGCGCAGGCGCTGGAGAACCCGACGATACGAGAACTGTCGGACCTGATGCGGCTGACGGAGCAGGCGATTCGCCAGGGGGGCGGCAAGGTCGCGATCGACCGTCAGCACGAGAAGGGGCGGCTGACAGCGCGCGAGCGTGTGGACCTGCTGGTGGATGGACGCGAAACCGATGCGCCGCTCGGACCGCACTCGCACCGCGACCTGACGGGGCGGTTTTTCGAGTTGGCGCTCTGGGCGGGGCACGGGATGTATGCGGAGGCGGGCGGTGCGCCAGCGGCGGGCGTGGTTACGGGGCTGGGGCGCGTGGCCGGGCGCCTGTGCATGATTGTTGCCAACGACGCGACGGTGAAGGCCGGTGCGTTCTTCCCGATGACGTGCAAGAAGATCATCCGGGCCCAGACGATTGCGCACGCGGCCCGGCTGCCGCTGATTTATCTGGTGGACTCGGCGGGCGTGTTTCTGCCCATGCAGGAGGATGTGTTCCCGGATCTCGACGACTTCGGGCGGATTTTCAGGAACAACGCGGTGATTTCGGCGGAGGGCATCCCGCAGATCGCGGCCATTATGGGGTATTGCGTGGCGGGCGGCGGCTACCTGCCGGTGCTGTGCGACACGCTGCTGATGACAGAAGGGAGCGGGCTGTATCTGGCGGGACCCGCGCTGGTGAAGGCCGCGATCGGGCAGGAAGTTACGGACGAAGAACTGGGCGGCGCTTCGATGCACGCGGCCGTCTCGGGCACGATCGACTTCAAGGAGAAGGACGATCGGGCGTGCATCGAGCGGATCAGGAGTTTGGTGGGGAAGTATGGCGAAGGAAGGCACGAAGAAGGCACGGAGAAGGCACGGGGGCACGAAGGCATGGCGGACGGGACGTCCGCCCCACCCAAGGCAGCGCGGGCAAGCGAAGACCTGTACACGGTGTTCACGGACAAGTCGGGCGGGCAGTATGAGGTGCGCGACCTGATCGCGTGCGTGGAGGATGCGAACGTCGGCTCGGCGAGCCGACATACCCCGGATTTTGATGAGTACAAGGCGGATTACGGGCAGTCGATCGTGTGCGGGTATTCGCGGGTCGGGGGGCACGCGTGCGGCATCGTGGCGAACCAGAAGAAGATGACGCGCTCGGGCCAGGGCCTGGTGCAGATGGGCGGGGTGATTTATAGCGAGTCGGCGGACAAAGCCGCGCGGTTCATCATGGATTGCAACCAGCGCAAGGTGCCGCTGGTGTTCCTGCACGACACTACGGGGTTCATGGTGGGGCGAGACAGCGAGCAGGGCGGCATCATTCGCGCGGGGGCCAAGATGGTGAACGCGATGAGCAACTGCATCGTGCCCAAGATCGTGGTGATTACGGGCGGTTCGTACGGCGCGGGGAACTACGCCATGTGCGGGCGGGCGTTCGACCAGTTCCTCGCGCTCGCGTGGCCGAACGCCAGGTGCGCGGTGATGGGCGCGAACCAGGCGACGGGCGTGCTGACAACCATCGAGGAAGCCAGCCGCAAGCGCAAGGGCGAGGCGATTGACGCCGAGACCCACGAGCGGATTTACGGGGCGATCCACGCGAGTTACACGGAGCAGGCGGACATCCGCCACGCCGCGGCACGAGGGTGGGTGGACCGGCTGATCGAGCCGCACCGGACGCGCGAGGAGTTGATCGTGGCGCTGGATGCCGCGGCACAGGGGTGGAACTACGACAAGGTCTTCCGGACGGGTGTGCTGCAAACGTGAGGCGAGACGCCAGACTTCAGACGCGAGACGCCAGATGCCCGACCTGGGCAGCGGGTAGGAGCCGGCGCGGGGATGCCTGTCTTCATTTGGCCATGTGGCGCTTTGCTCATTTGGCCATGTCTTCAAGCGTGCCCGGAAGGAGTCGAACCTTCAACCTTCGGCTTCGGAGGCCGACGCTCTATCCAGTTGAGCTACGGGCACAGGTGTGCCGCCGCGCCGGGCGAAGACCGGAATCGCGGGGAGGCGATGCTACGATGGGCCCCGCGAGTAGGCAATGCCCAGCACACAGGCTTCTCCATCATCTTCAGATGCCGTCCACAGTGCCGGAGCGGCCGGGATTCCGCGCGAAACGGCGGCCATCGCGGGTGGCCCGCGGGGCGGCGAAAGGCCCACCCCGCTGCCTTCCGTGCTCACGTTCACGTTCCTGAACTCGATGGGTTCGGGGCTGGTTTCCAACGGCATTTTCTTTATCGCCAAGGAGACGTTCGGGTTCTCCAAGGCTCAGTGCTTCGGCCTG
>CAZNEU010000009.1:0-5262 GCA_964571915.1 uncultured Phycisphaeraceae bacterium | reverse complement strand
GGGCCTTGGCGGCGAGGACCGAAGGCAAGGCCTAGTTTTCTGCCAACCGTGTTGGGATCCCACTTCCCGGTCAGTCCCGCAACGGAGCCCTCCGTGATCGAACGAATGCAGGTTGTCGCCTCTCTCGCACTTCTCTGTCTTTGCGCCCTCGCCCTGGCCCAGACACCCGCGGCCTCGACGGCTTCTCCCACCGCGCACCCGGCCGAGAAACCCAAAGATGCGAAGCCCGACACCAAGCCCGAAGCCAAAGAACCCCCCAAGCCCAGCCGCACCGAGCACGAGGTCGCCATTGCGGGACAGTCTCTGCGCTATGTGGCGGAGGCGGGCACGCTCCCGCTGCTGGATGACAAGCAGAAGACCAAGGCCGCCGTTTTTTATGTGAGTTACTCGAAACTCTCCGGCGGCGAAGGCTCCAAGGCCGTCGCCGCGGAGTCGCCGGGTGGCCGCCCCATCACGTTCGCCTTCAACGGGGGGCCCGGCTCCAGCAGCGTGTGGCTGCACATGGGGGCGCTGGGCCCGCGCCGGGTGAAGATGGGGGATGCTCAGGGCCTGGCCCCGGTTCCCCCGGGCGAGGTCATACCCAACGACCAATCCTGGCTCGACTTCACCGATCTGGTCTTCATCGACCCGGTCAGCACCGGCTACAGCCGCGCCGCTGAGGGCGAAGATGCCAAGCAGTTCCACGGCCTTGATGAGGATGTGAAGTGGATGGGCGAGTTCATCCGGCTCTACCTGGTTCGCCACCAGCGTTGGGCCAGCCCCAAGTATCTGGCGGGCGAGAGTTACGGCACCACCCGTGCCGCGGGCCTGGCGGGCGAACTGCAGGGGCGGCACGGCATCCTGCTCAACGGCATCGTGCTCATCTCGCCCATCCTGCACTTCCTCACGGCCAGTTTCGACATCGGCAACGACCTGCCCTTCATCCTCTACCTGCCCACCTACGCGGCCACGGCCAAGTTCCACGGCAAGGTGCCCGACACCATCGCGCCCGACGTGAAAAGTGTGGTGGCGCAGGCCATGCAGTTCGCCAGCACCGACTACGCCGATGCCCTCCTCAAGGGCGACCGCCTCGAGCCCGCGGCCCGCGCACGCATCGTCAAGCGCCTCAGCGAACTCACCGGGCTCTCTGCCGGGTTCATCGAACGCAGCAACCTGCGCGTGCCCATCGGGGCCTTCACAAAGGAACTGCTGCGCGACCAGCGTCGCACCGTGGGCCGCCTGGACAGCCGCTACAAGGGCATCGACCGCGACGCGGCGGGCGAGCGGACGGAGTACGACCCCAGTTACGCCACGATCCAGGGGCCTTACACGGCCGCGCTCAACGCCTATGTGCGCGGCGAACTGAACTTTGAGAGCGACATCAACTACGAGATCCTCACGGGCAACGTGCGCCCGTGGAACTACGCCCCCAACACGAATCGGTACGCCAACGTGGCCGAAACGCTCCGCAACGCCATGAGCCAGAACCCGAGTCTGAAGGTGCTCGCGTGCAGCGGCTACTTTGACCTTGCCACGCCCGTGTACGCGATGGACTACACGATCTCGCACATGGCCCTGGAGCCGGACGTGCGGAAGAACATCTCGCACACGTTCTACGAGTCGGGCCACATGATGTACGTGCGCGAGGAAGACCTGGCCAAACTCCGCACCGATGTGGCACGGTTCTACGCGCTGCGCTGACGTATGGCCGGGCCGCGTGGGCGCGACGTTGGGGTGCCGCGCCGATTCGCCATCCCCCATTCCGGGGTAAATGAGGGAAATATACCTCCGCTGCGCGCCGATTTGGGGTGGCGGCACCCTGCCCGTTGGCCGCGGAACCTGTTTGGAGGTACGGTGTGGGTGCGGCACCTGTGGCCGCGGGGCCGTGCGGGGTTCCTCCGCATCGCGACGTTTCTCGGACGCTGACCGGCCGCGGCGCACCTTGTTGAAAGGATCAGGCATGTTTTCACGCTCGGTCGTCGGTGGCGCGCTTGTGGTGAGCATGGCGGGTTTGGCCGGAGGCAGCGAGGGCCTGCACGCGCCGTTCGTGGCGGACACGGGCGCGTGCGCTGCGCCGGTCGGCCTTCCATTTGAACTGCCCGGCGCGATCGACGATGCCCTGCCCGACGGTGAGCGGCGCGGCGTGGCGTGGCGGCATGACGAGGCCCTGCGTCGCGAGCACGAGGCCATGCTGGTGCGCCGCCTTGAGTCAGCCCCTCTGGGCAAGCCTTCGGCCGTGTGCTTCGCCCCCGGCACGCCCGACGATGTGGTCACCCGGTTCAACGAGCAGTTCGGCGTGCAGCAGCAGTTCAAGAACGCCGATCGCTGGATATCGACGGCCTATTCGCCCGCCGGCAGCCTTCCCGGCAAGCCGCTGACGATCTCGTACTCCGTCGTGCCCGACGGCACACCGATCGCAGGCTTCAACGGCGAGGCCGCGGCACCCTCGGCCCTGCGCGCCAAACTCAACGCGGTCTACGGGTCGCAGGCGGTGTGGCTCCCCATCATCCAGAGCGCCTTCAACCGGTGGGCCGACGTGACCGGCATCACCTATGTGTACGAGGCCGGCGACGACGGCGTGGACCTGGCCACGCTCCCCGGCCTGCCGGGCGTGCGCGGCGACGTGCGCATCGGCGGCCACTTCATCGACGGCAACTCGGGCGTGCTGGCGTACAACTTCTTCCCCGACGAGGGGGACATGGTCATCGACTCGGCCGACAACTTCTACGACACGATCACGCTGGGCTCACGCCGTCTGAAGAACGTGCTGCAGCACGAGCTCGGGCACGGCCTGGGCATGGCCCACGTCTGCCCCGTGGAGCAGACCAAACTCATGGAGCCCACGGTGAGCAGCGCGTACGAGGGCATCCGCCACGACGACATCCGGCACGGGCAGTTTCTCTACGGCGACGAGTTCGAGCCCAACGACTCATCGGTGCAGGCCACCAACCTGGGCTCGCTCGATGCCTGCACGCCCGTGGTGATCGGCGCGGTGCCCCCGCCGGATGCGAGTTTCGGCATCGCCTCGATCGCGGCCATCGAGCGCGCCCTCGAGAAAGACTGGTTCAAGGTGTCCGTCGCCGGTCCGCGGCGCATCTCGGTCGTGCTCGCGCCCGTCGGCTGGCTCTACGACGATTCGGCCCAGGCGTGCGGCGGGCAGCCCTCCAGTTGCTGCACCGGCAGCCCCTTCAACACCAACACCGCCGCGAACCTCACGCTCGAAGTGCTCTCCACCGACGGCGTGGCCGTGCTGGCCACCAGCAGCGCTTCCCCGGCGGGAAGCGACGAGAGCATCTCGAACCTCGTGCTTCCGGCGGCGGGCACGTACTTCATCCGCATCGGCGAGAACGGCTTCACGCAGACCCAGCAGTACCGGCTGACCGTTACACCGTCGAGCAACGCCCTGTCTGTTGCGCTCACGGGCACCCCGAACGTGGCGGTGGATGCGGGCACGGCACCGACCATCTCCCTGACCATCACCGGGCTGGGCGAGACGTTGAACGTGGGCGCCAGCACGGTCGAGTACACCGTCAACGGCGGCTCTGTGCAGGCCGCGCCGCTGGCGAGTGTTGGCGGTGCCGCGTACCAGGCGATGCTCGGGCAGGTGCTCTGCACCGACGCCCTCACGTTCCGCGTGGTGGCGGTGGGTTCCGGCGGCACCATCGTGGCGCTGCCGTGCGACGGCACGTTCTTCGTCCCGGCCACAGGCGTGCTCACCACGGTGTTCAGCGACGCCTTCGAGGCCAACATGGGGTGGACGGTGGGGCCCGACACGGCCACGGCGGGTTCGTGGACCCGCGCCGACCCGGTGGGCACGGTGGCCCAGCCCGAGTTGGACAACACGGCCGGGGCCGGCACGCAGTGCTTCTTCACCGGCCAGGCCGCGCTGGGCGCGGGGGCGGGCGTGGCCGACCTGGACGGCGGCGAGACGATCCTCACCGGCCCGGCCGTGAACCTTTCCGGGCACAGCGATGCCACGATCTCGTACTGGCGCTGGTTCTCCAACGGCTTCGGGGCCGGGCCATACAACGACCGCCTGCGCGTGCAGGTCTCCAACGACAACGGCGGCACATGGACGCCCGTCGAGACGGTCGGCCCCGGCTCGGCCACAGACCCTGACGTGAACGGCGGCTGGCGGTTCCGCTCGTTCACCCTCTCTTCGCTCAGCCTCACCACCTCGCCCACGGTGCGCGTGCGTTTCATCGCCGAAGATGTGAACCCGCAGTCGCTGGTTGAGGCCGCGATCGACGACGTGCGCTTCGTTGGCAGCGCGTGCGTGTTCACCCCGCCCGCAACCTGCCACCTGGATTACAACCTTGACGGCTCGGTGAACCCGGATGACCTGGGCGACTTCATCACCGACTACTACACGGTGCCGCACATCCCCGGGCCCGGCGGCTATGCCATTCTCTGTCCCGAGAACGACCCGCCGTATGACCAGGGGTACAAGGTCGGCTACGTCATCGGCAACGAGGGCGGCGTCTGCATCGCACCCAACCCGGACAATCTGGGCGACTACATCACCGACTACTACAGCGCCGCGTTCATCTGCCCCCCCTGATACCGGCTGGCCGTCGCGACCTGATTCTCAAAGAGGCCCGGCGGAAGCAGGGGCGGTCGGCTCCGTCGGCCCCTGCGGCGGGTTCATGGCCCGCTCTGGCGCGGGGCTCGTCGTGCCGGGCCCACCCACACGGGCGGGCGTCTGATCGAGACGGCGTGCCTGCCATCATGCGCGGCAGGGCGGGTGTGGCGCGCGGATCGACAAGCCGCACCCAGAGCCAGTCCAGCCCGCGCACGCCCCAGAAGCCGCGCACGCACGGAAGCGCCACCGCTAAACCCAGCGCGGCCCCAATGACGACATCGCTCGCCCAGTGGGCATCGGTGATGATGCGTGCCGCGCATACAAGGATGGCCAAGGGGACCACGATGGGCCGCAGGCGCGGGTAGACGATGCTGAGAAACACCGTCGCCAGCACCGCGAACGCGGCGTGCCGAGACGGCATGCTCGCCAGTTCGTAACCGCCCGTCCACCCGCTGCGCAACTTCCACAGCGAGCGCACGCCCTCCCCCTCGCGGAGTGGGTACAGGCCCAACGGCCCCGCGGCGTGCGCGGCATCGCTGTGCACCGGGCGTGGCCGCCCGATCAGGCCCTTGAGCACGTTCACCACCACCATCAGCACGATCGCCCCCGCAACCCAATCCAGCAGCCGCCGCCGGCGGGCCGGGTCCACCAGAAGAATCACCAGGCCGATCAGCACGCTGATCGCCCCCTGCCCGAACTGC
>CAZNEU010000008.1:0-17540 GCA_964571915.1 uncultured Phycisphaeraceae bacterium | reverse complement strand
GGCTATCGCGTGAGTTTCGCGGTGTTCATGCTGGGTTCGCTGGTGATGTTCCTGGTGGGGTGGCGCACGGCACCCACGATGGAGACGCTGCTGCCGCTCACGTGCCTCACAGCGTTCTTCTGCCTGGGCCTGTTCGGCATGTTCCCGCTCTACATTCCCCCGCTTTTCCCGACGCTCTTGCGCACGCTCGGAGCAGGGTTCACGTACAACGTCGGCCGTCTGGCCGCCGCGGCCGGGACGTTCTACCTGGGTGATTTCTCGAAGGCGGTGGGCGGCGCCGACGGGGCGATCTGGTGGGTGGGCCTGCTGTTCGTGCCGGGCGTGCTGGTGAGTTTTGTGCTGCCGATTCCTCGTGGCCACGATCACGGCGGGCGATGAGCGCGGGGCTCGTTACCGCTGCCCGCCCGCCATGTCGAGCGTCTCGAAGCCGCGGATGCTGGTTTCCAGCAGGCCGCGGTCGGTGCCGTCGGCCGCGCCGCTGCGGTTGATGTCGGTGCGAGCGACGTTCCACGCGTGCAGGTCGTCGAGCGTCAGCATGAGGTCGGCGTTCACATCGTCGCACGAGCGGACGATGCGTGCCAGCGGGTCGCCCACGATCATCTGCTGGAAACTCAGCACGGGCAGGCTGCTCAGAGCGGCCTCGCCCCACGAGAGGTTGCCCAGGTAGAAGTTGCGGACGATCTGGTGGCTGTCGGGCACGGAGAAGGTGAAGGGCTCCCACACGTTGCAGACCGCGAAGGTGCCGCCGCTGGAGAGAAAGTCGCTGGCGTTGCCCTGGCCGAAGCCGTTGGTGAGTCCGCCGAAGGCGCGGCCGTTGTACGACTCCAGGGTGTTGTACGCCGCGCCGGGGGCGTAGTTGAAGGAGAAGGGGTACGCCGCGCCCGCGCCGGGCGGGGTGCCGCCAACGTGGTTGGCGCCCTCGGTGGAGAGCAGGATGATCGGGGAGGAGACGATGATGCCCTGGGGCGGGTTGCCGAAGGCCATGCGCGGCCCCACGATGAACTGGGCCGCGCCGCCGGAGCCGTTGTACCTGATGTTCGTGCTCAGGAAGCGGCGGTCGGTGGTGAGCGCGTCGCGGGCCTGCTCGTAGTCGTCGCCGCCCCAGGTTTCGGTGGGACCCTGGTTGTCGTACTCGTCGTTCTGAGCCGGGTTCGTAACGCCCGTGGGCGAGAAGCCCTCGTCGAGGACGAACGCGGCGGTGTTGACGTCGGCGATGATGTTGGCCGCGCGGCTGATCATGTCGCGCGTGGTCTGCACGTTCACGCAGTCGAGGCGCGAGACGATGTAGATGTCGCCGGGGCGCAGGGCCGTGGTGCCCATGCCCGGCGCGTGCCAGCCCACGCCGGTGGCGATGACCGACGAGAACGTCTTGGCCACGGCGATGTTGCGGTTGTCGAAGGCGTTGATGGGGAGAGCGCCCTTCCAGTAGGGGTTGAGGATGACGCCGTCGGCCTTGCTGTCGCCGCCCCCGTTGGCCTCGCCGGCGCTCAGGCTCTGCCAGAGGAGTGTGAGTTCGGAGTCGAGGGAGGCGGCGGTGTAGTTGCCAGCGTTGATCATCGTGCCCGCGAGGGGTGGGTTGTCGCCCGCACCGGCGGAGTTGATGTCCTGCACGCGATGCGGCAGGCCCCGCGTGGTGGCGAGGCAGCGCACCTTGGTGATGATGTTGCGTGTGGGGTTGGCGGTGTCGCTGGGGGAAACGGGATCGTTCAAGAACCGGCGGATGGGTGTGCGGAAGGCGGAGATGAACGTGGCGTAGGAGACATCGGTCCCGCCGGTGGGGCCGGCGGTCTGCACGGCGAGGTTCATCACACGCACGCCCGGGCGTGCCCCGGCGAATGTGCCCGTGCCGCCGGGCACCTTGGCCGAACCGGCGTAGAACTCGGCCACGGCGAGGCTGTCGGGAATGCGGCTGTCGTACACGAGCAGAACCTGGTCTTGGCGCAACTGACCCGCCGCGGCGTTCGAGAGCGCGCAGGCACCCGCGAGGGCCGAGCAGGCCGTGAGCGCGCGGCCCCTTCGGTGGCGTGGTCTCGTTCTGTTCGCACTCTCGCCGACAGGCACAGCAGCCTCATCCTTCTTTGGAAAGCCGCCCGGTCGGGCGGATGGCCCACGCCCGGTAGGGTGGTCGTTTACTCTACACCACGCGGGCAGCGGGGCCAGCATCCCGGCAAGATGAAGTTTATAGGACGCGCGGTTCCCGCCCTGGAACAGCGTCAGTTGCGGGAAATGTGCTGGCCCGGGTCCGGTCCGGGCGGGCGTGCCGCGGCATGGGTGGCGACCACGGCCCCGGCCAGGATGAGCACGCCGCCCAGCCATTGGACCGGGGTCATGGATTCGTGGAGGAACGCCGCGCCCAGGGCGGCGGTGGCGAGGGGCTCGATGCACGAGATGGTGGCCGCGCGGGTGGGGCCGATGCGCTTGATGCCTTCGAGCAGCGTGGTGAGCGAGAGAACGGTGCCGATCAGGGCGAGGCAGATGGCGCCAGTCCAGCCCCACTGGGTGCGCGGCAGACGGTCGCCCGTGGCGACGGCCACGACGCTCATGGTCAGGGCCACACCGGTGGCGACGACGGCGGCGGAGATGATGGGGGTTGCGCGCTTGCCGGTATTGGACCCTGCGATCATGTAGCAGGCGTAGGAGACGGCCGCGAGCAAGGCCCACGCGCTGCCGCGCACGCCGCCGCTGGAGAGCGTGGTGGAGGTGGTTTTTTCGAAGAGACCCAGCGTGAGGGCGAGGCCGAGGGCGGCGAGGGCGAGCGCGGCGAGTTTGGCACGCGTAAACGGCTCCTTCAGCACGAGGCGGGCCAGCACGGCGACGATGACCGGGTAGATGTACAGGACGAGCGCGACCATGCCGGACGGCAGGTGGCGGAGGGCGTTGTAGTAGCCGAACGACTCGCCGAAATAGAGGATGCAACCCATGACGATGAGCGTGGCGAGCGTGGTGCCGCGCGGCAGCGCCTCGCGCCGGGCCAGGGCGATGGTCCACAGGACGATCGCCGCAAGGCCGAAGCGTGTGGCCAGAAGTCCGGCCACACCGATGCCGTCTGGACCGGCCCAACTGGCGAAGAGGGGCATGAAGCCGAAGCCGATCGCGGAGATGGCGACCAGCAAGGCCCCGATGAGGGCGCGGCGGGGTGAGGGTGGTGGGGCCCCGGGGGAAGGGGGGGGAGGGGGCAAGGCGTTCATTCCGTGCCATACATGCGGTCGCCGGCATCGCCCAGACCGGGGACGATGAACCCGCGTTCGGTCAGGCCGCGGTCGAGCGCGGCGGTGTAGATCATCACGCCGGGATGGTCGCGGCCCAGCAGGGCGACCCCTTCGGGGGAGGCGACCAGGCAGATCATGCGCAGGTCGGTCGCGCCGGCCTCGCGGAGGAGGCCGATGGCCGCGGAGGCGGAGCCGCCGGTGGCGAGCATGGGGTCCACCAGAATCACGGGGCCGGAGCCGAGGTCTTTGGGGAGTTTCTTGAGGTAGGTGATGGGGCGGAGGGTGTGTTCATCGCGGGCCATGCCCACATGGCCCACGCGGGCCTCGGGCATCACGTCGAGAATGCCCTGGGCCATTTGCAGGCCCGAACGCAGGACGGGGACCACCGTGATGGAGCCGCGCAGACGGCGGCAGGTGGTGGTTTCGAGGGGTGTCTGGACCTGAACGGCATCGGTGGGGAAGGAACGGGTAACCTCGAACACCATGAGTCCGGCGACTTGGGCAAGCAAGGCCCGGAAGGGGCGGTGGCCGACGGAGATGTCTCTGAGCCACGCGAGTTTGTGCTGGATCAGGGGGTGGTCGAAGACCACGAGGTTAGGATGGGGTGGCGAGACGTTGGGCGGTGGCATGTGGGGCCAGCGTATCGGGGTGCGGTCGGCCGCGCAGGAGAGTGGCATTCGGAGCCGGCCACGAGACGAGATGTTTGTATTATACTCGGTATACGAAGGCCTGTATTGGCCCGATTTTTGGAGTGTGTTTGTGTTCGCTCGGTCGGGTACGGCCACCCAAGCGAGTACCATGACCCCTTGGTGTCCGAATCGACCATGAACGCCGGCGAAAAAACATCTTGTGAGGCTGACGGGGCGGCTTGGGCGGAGGTCGTTGACACGACCGGGCGGCTGACCCGTGCGCAGGTGGTGTGGGTGCGCGAGAATCTGCTGGCGGCCATGCGGCACCTGGCGGCCGCGGGCGAGGTGCGCGTGCGGGTGGTGGATGACGCGGCCATGGATGCCGCCCACCGGCGCTACAGCAACGTGGCGGGGACGACGGATGTGCTGACGTTTGACCTGCGGGACGCGGCATCCGGGCCGCTGGACACGGACCTGCTGGTCTGCCTGGACGAGGCGGGTCGGGCGGGCGATCTGCGCGGGCATGAGCCGGTGAGGGAACTGCTGCTGTACGGCGTGCATGGGGTGCTGCACTGCCTGGGGGAAGACGATCACGAGGAGGCGGCGAGCGCCCGGATGCACGCGAGGGAGGATGAAGTGCTGAGGGCGATCGGCGTGGGGGCGGTGTATGCCGCGGCCGACGGGACCTCCGCCCCACCAGTTTCATCGGGGCAGGAGGCCGCGCGTGGCTGAGGCCGCTGGCTATCTGGTGCTGGTGCTGGGTGTGTGCGGGGCGATCTGCGCGGCGTTGCAGATGGCCCTGGGCATCACGCCGCGCGGAGCGGTGGAAGAGGGCGCGGCACGGCGCGGCAAGCCTGTGCCGGCGAGTGTGCGCCGTGTGCTGAGCGACAGCGCGGCCCACGCGCGCGCGATCGGCCTGTGCAAGAGCGCGTTCGATGCCGGCGTGGTGCTGGCCGCGGCGTGGTGGATCGGCGGCCTGCGTGGCAGCGTGGGAGGGCAGGGCGGGCTGACGCTGGTGGACCTGGGGATTGCGCTGGCGGTGAGCGTGCCGGTGCTGTGGCTCTTCGGCGTGGCGATTCCCATGAGCATGGCGGCCCACACCGGGGCCAGGCTGATCCTGGGGTGGGCGTGGGCGCTCGTGCTGGTGGAGCGGCTCACGCTGCCCGTGCGCGGGCTGGCGCGGCTGATGGACGAAGTCGTGCGGCGCCTGGCGGGCGAGCGGGTGAAGAACGCGCACGAGCGCGTGCAGGCCGAGATTCGCAGCGTGGTGGAGGAGGGGGAGCAGGCGGGGGCGCTGGACGAGCGCGACCGCAAGATGATCGAGGCGGTGATGCGGTTCAGCGATCTGACCGTGAGCCAGATCATGACGCCGCGCACGGAGGTGCAGGCTCTGGAGCGGACCAACAACCTGGGGGCGGTGATCCAGGCGGTGCGGCTGGTGGGGCACTCGCGGATACCCGTGTACGAGGAGAGTCTGGACCAGATCATCGGCATGTTCTATGTGAAGGACCTGATGAAGTGGCTGGCGGGCGAGGGCACGCACGGGGGCGGCAAGCCCTTTGACCTGCGCAGCGTGATCCGGCCGGCGGTGTTCGTGCCCGAGACCAAGACCGTGCGCGAGTTGCTCGACGAGATGATCGCCAAGAAGGTCCACATCGCCGTGGTGGCCGATGAGTACGGCGGCACGGCCGGCTTGGTGACGATCGAGGACATTCTCGAAGAGATCGTGGGTGATATCAAGGACGAGTACGAGCCGGGGCCGGTGGAGACGGTGGACGCGGTGGTGCGGCCGGAGAAGCGCGAGGCGGAACTGGAGGCCAGCGTGCGCATCGCGGATGCCAACGAGGCGATCAGCGCGCTGGGCGTGGAGTTGCCCGCCAGCGAGGAATATGACACGGTGGGCGGGTTTGTCATCACCACGCTGGGGCGCATCCCGCTCAAGGGCGAGAAGTTCACGCACGAGCGGCTGGAGGTGATCGTGCTGGATGCGCGGCCGACGCGCGTGGTGCGTGTGGGCCTGAAGGTGGCCGAGGCGGGCGGCGCGGCGGAGGGTGTGGGTGGGGTGGAGGCGAGCGCGAAGGCGGGGTGAGGCGAGCGTGGCCGATTCCTACCATGCGGCCCATGGCTCTGAGGCTGCACAACACGCTCACCAAACGGCTGGAAGACTTCACGCCCGGCGACCCGGCGCACGTGCTGTTCTATTCGTGCGGGCCGACGGTGTACGACGATGCCCACATCGGCAACTTCCGCTCGTTTCTCGGTGCGGATGTGCTGCGGCGGTTTATCGAGAGCCCGCTGTGCGCGCTGGCCAACGAGACGGCCGAGCAGGCCCAGGCACGCAAGCAGAACGGGCGGCGTGTTACGCACGTGATGAACATCACGGATGTGGGGCACATGACGGATGATGCCGAGGGGGGCGAGGCGGGTGAAGACCGCATGGCGGTGGCCGGGCGGCGGTTGCTCGAAGCCAAGAAGGCGGGCACCTTGCCCGCGGATGCCAAGATCGACCCGGGCGATCCGTACGCGATCGCGGAGTTCTACGCGAGCCGCTTTCTGGAGGATGCGCGCACGCTGGGGTTGAAGGTGGCGGTGGAGGCGCAGAAGGACCCGACCCTGATGCCGCGGCCGAGTGCGAACATCGGCGGGATGGTGAAGATGATCCTGAACCTGATGGCGAAGGGCAACGCATACGCCGTGGGCGAGGCGGGCGGGCAGGTGGTGTACTTTGATGTGGAGAGTTTTCGCGGAGCCGATGGCGCGCTTCTGTACGGCCAACTGTCGGGGAACACGCTGGACAAACTCCGCACCGGCGCGGGCGGGCGCATCAGCGATGCCAACCAGGCCCAGAAGAAACACGCGGCGGATTTTCTGCTGTGGAAGGCGGACCCCAGCCACATCATGAAGTGGGACCCGGCCACGTTCGATGCGCGGGCCACGTGGGGCGCGGGGTACCCGGGGTGGCACATCGAGTGCAGCGTGATGGCCCAGGAGCGGCTGGGCGCAACGGTGATCGACCTGCACTCGGGGGGCGAGGACAACATTTTTCCGCACCATGAGTGCGAGATCGCGCAGAGCCGCTGCGCCCACGGCACCAGCGCGTTTGCGCGGCTGTGGTTCCACGGCCGCCACCTGATCGTCAACGGCGAAAAGATGAGCAAGAGCAAGGGGAACTTTTACACCATCCGCGACCTGCTCGCGCTGGGGTACGAGCCCGCGGCGATCCGCCTGGAACTCATCCGCACGCACCACATGGTGAACGCGAACTTCACGATCCAGGGTTTGCAGGACGCGGCACGGATGGTGGAGAGGTGGAGACGCATAGGCACGGCCGCGGCGACGAACCGCGACCGTGAGGGAGCGGCGCGTAACTCGCCGGTTGCAGCCGCCTTCGCCGCCGCGATGAGCGAAGACCTGAACGTGGCCGGCGCGATCGGTGCGGTCAACTCGTGGATCGGCGACGTGAAGGAGCCGACGGACTCCGATCGCGCGGCGATGGGGTTGATCGATGAGGTGCTCGGCATCCTCGCCCTCGAAAAGCCCAAGTCCGCATCCACCGACATCGGCATCTTCCTTCCCGGCACCACGCCCGACGCGGCCGTGATCGCCCGCCTTCAAGCACGGCGCGACGCGAAGGCACGCAAGGACTTCAAGGCGAGCGACGCCATCCGCGATGAACTCGCGGCGATGGGTCTGGCGATCAAAGATGTGGCGGGCGGCAAGGTGGAGGTGAGCCGGAAGGCCTAGGCCTACGCGCCTCGTGGCACAGCCTTTCAGGCTGTGCCTCCATACCTCGTGAAACGGGGCGTTCGCGTGTCGGGAGGTCGGGTAGGCCACAGGCTGAAAGCCTGTGCCACGAGATTTGGGAGCGAGGCAAGGACCGGCTTCGCGTATCCTCTGTTCTCATGGGTTGGGCCCGCCCCCGCACACTCTGGTTCGCACTGCTGTTTGAGTTGTGGCGGCTGGTGCTGCTCACCGCCGCGGTGGTGGTGGGCGTGGTGGCGTTCGCGGTGGCGGTGCGGCCGCTGGCGGATGGGCGGCTGGAGCCGGTCGAGACCGTGCGCTTCATGCTCTATGCCGTGGTGCCCATGCTGCAGTACGCGCTGCCGTTTGCGGGCGGGTTCGCGGCCACACTGGTGTATCACCGGCTGGCCAGCGACAACGAACTCACGGCGGTGTACGCGGGAGGCGTGAGCCACCGCGCGGCACTGGTGCCCGCGCTGCTCACGGGCCTGGTGCTGTCTGGCGCGCTGCTGGTGCTGGCCGATCAGGTGATGCCGCGGTTCTTGCGGGCGATGCAGACGATGATCACCCGTGATGCCACGCGGCTGATGGTGTCGAGCATCGAGAAGGGCCAGAGCGTCAAACTGGGGCGGCGGCAGGTGTTTGCCGACAAGGTGCAGGCTCTGGGCCCGGATGCCGCCAGCGGCGCGTTCGAGCGGCTGGTGCTCACGGGTGTGCTCGCGGTGGAGACGGGCGCCAACGACGAGGTGATCCGCGAGGCCTCGGCCCGGGCCGCGATGGTGTGGCTGTATCGCGGGGCACCCCGCACGGGCGCGGCGGGGGGGGCGGCGGGCGTGGGCGGCCTCGGCGCGCGGGAGATCACGGGTGTGGATGCTTCGCAGACGACGATCGTGCTGCAACTGCGAGACTCGATCGGCCAGAGCAAGGACATCGGCCTGTCTGAGGTCGAGGAATCGACGCTGGTGTACGTGGTGCCCGCGGGCTTCGGCGATGACCCGAAGTACCACTCGTGGCGGTCGCTGGAGCAGATGAAGCGCACGCCCGAGATGAACGATGTGGTGGACCGCCACCGGCGGATGCTGGCGACCGCGATCGCGGAGCGCGACGCGGCCCGGCGGATCGCGGCGGCGCTGAGCACGGACGGGAAGGTGGAGTTTCTCGACACGGTGGGGCGGCGTGTCACGCTGCGGGGCGTGGGGCTGGGGATGTTTGATTCCGGGCGCGGGTGGAGCGTGCAGCCACGCATCACCACGGGCATGGTGGAGGTGGAGACGCGCCTGAGCGAGAACGGGAAGGTGCGCCTTCAGCGCGCGAAAAGGGCGTGGATCGCCGCCCCGGTGTCGCCCGATGAGGGGACCAGTACGGTGGCCATCGACCTTGAAGAGGTCGCGGGTGTGGGCGCGGGGAGCGTGGGTGAAGACCCGACACCCGTGAGCGGGGAACTGACCAAGTGGACGATCAACCGCCTGCGGCCGGATGCGGACCCGTTGCCGGGGTTGCTGAGGCTTTCGGCGCGGGAAATGCTGGCGCGGGACGAGCGGGACGGGCGGGGACCCGCCGACGGCGGGGACCACCCCGCGGGCGGAGGGCGCGTGGACGAGGCCTGGCGCGGCCTGGACAAGGAACTGACGCTGCTGCTGCGCGAGATCACCAGCAAGCAGCACGAGCGGCTGGCGTATGCCGCGGCGTGCTGCGTGATGGTGCTGTGCGGCGGCGTGATGGCCATGCGGCTGGGGCAGGCGATGCCGCTGACGGTGTATCTGTGGAGTTTTCTGCCCGCGGTGGTGTGCATACTCACGATCTCGGGCGGGCAGCGGACCGCCCATTTTCAGGGGCCGGTGGGGCTGGTGGTGCTGTGGGGCGGCGTGGCCGCGCTCGCGTTCTTCACGCTGTGGGAGTATCGGCAACTTGTCAGACACTGAAGGGCATGTTGAGGCGCGGCCTGCTTGGCCCGCGCTGCTGGCGCTGGGCGTGGCGCTGCTGGCGGCGCGCCTGGTGTATCTCGCGTATCTCTGCCCGTTTGACCTCGTGGAGGATGAGGCTCAATACTGGGATTGGTCGCGGCACCTGGATTGGTCGTATTACACCAAAGGCCCGGGCATCGCCTGGCTGATCGCGCTCTCGACCCAGGTGCTGGGCGCGAGCGACCTGGCCGTGCGTGCGCCGGCCGCGGTGTGCGCGTCGATCGCCACGGTGTTTGTGGGGCTGCTCGCGGCCGAGATAGGCTCTTCGCGCCGTGTGGCCCTGTTCGCGGCCCTGGCGTTGCAACTCGCGCCGGTCATGCAGGTGGTGGGCCTCCTGGGCACCATCGACGCGCCGCTGTGCGCGTGCTGGGCCGCCGCGGCGTGGTGCGGGTGGCGGGCGATCGTGCGCGGCGGAACCTGGAGTTGGGTGGGCCTGGGGCTCGCACTGGGCGTGGGCGTGCTGTTCAAGTACACGATGCTGCTGCTGTTGCCGGGCTTGGTGTGGGCGTGGTGGATGCGACGAAAGGGCTCAGAGCACCGACTCACTCGCGGAGCCTCGCGAGTCGGTGGCACGGCCTCGTTGGTGTGGCCGATTGCCGGTGTGGTCGTGTTCGTCGTGGCCGTTCTGCCCATCGTGATCTGGAACGCGCAGCATGGCTGGGCCGCCGCGCGGCACCTGCTGGGGCGCGTGGGTGTGAGCGAGGCGACCGGGCCTCTGGCACGCGCGGTGGGCGAGCGAGCGTGGACCTGGAGCCCCCTGTGGGTGCTGGAGTATCTGGGCACACAACTGGGCATGGTGGGACCGCTGCTGGTGCTGGCGCTCGTGGCGGCGTGGCGGGCGGGGCTTTGGCGCCGAGTTCCTCGCGGAGCGTCGCAACTCGGTGGCACGGAAGCGGGCGAGCGCTATCTGGCGGTGTGCGGGTTGCCGGTGCTGGTGTTCTATCTGCTGGTGAGTTTGCTGCGCGCCCCCGAGGGCAACTGGCCGCTCGCGGCGTATGTGACGCTGCTGCCGCTGGCGGGCATGGCAGCCGCGGAAGGGCTGGCGCGGCGGAGGGAGTTGCTGGCGGCGTGGTTGGCACGTGCGCCGACAGACCGGCCGCGTGCGGGCTTCTTCTCGCGCAAGCCCGAGACGGTGGGGCAGGTGCTCTGGCACTGGGGCGTGGGCTATGGCCTCGGCGCGGCAGCGCTGATACTGGCGCTGAGCGTGGCACCCACCCTTCCGTGGGTATCTGCCTATGTGCCCGTGGCGCGGCTCACGCAGGGGCGCACGCTGGCCGCGCACGTGCAAGAACAGCGGCTCACGCTTGATCGTGATGCCCCCGGCGCCGTGATGGTGATCGCGACGGACTACGGCAAGGCCAGCCACCTGGCGTTTTACCTGCCCGATCGGCCCGCCACGTTCTGCACCAGCAGCCTGCTGGGCGGGCGGCCCACGAATCACGACTTCTGGCCCGAGACGGACCTGAAAAACCCGGCCCTGCGTGGGCGCGCGGCGGTGCTGGTGGGCGGCACCAGCGAACAGTGGGCAACGCTGTTTGAGCGTGTGGAAGACATAGGCCCGGCCCGCGGCCTGGAGCGCAAGGGCATGCACCTGTTCCGGGCGTGGGGGTTTGTGCCGGCCCGCTGAAGGCGGCTGGACGGCCGGGCCTTCCACTACACTGCCCCGCTCGCGATGGTACACGAACCCAAACAGGCCGGTGCGGAAACCCCCACGGGCACGCGGGGGGGTCTGCGCGGCGTGAGCGCGGCGGTTGCGGGCGCGCTGGTCGTGTTGGGCGCGGCAACCGTCCTTGATCGCTGGGCGTTCACGCACATGCTCAGCCACGAACTGATCGCCAACCCTTTCCGCGATTGGTACTGGCTGCTGCGGCTTGCCGGGTATTGGCCGACATGGCTCGTGATCGGCGCGGCGGTCTGTCTCGTGGATCGGTCGCCGCGGCGAGGGTTGTTCCCGGTCGGTGCCGCGGCCCTCGCGGGCCTGGCGGCGGAAGGCCTGAAACTGGTGATCCGGCGCGGGCGCCCGCTGGACACCGACGGCGCGTACCACTTCGTCCCCTTCGCCGAGCACACGTGGGAGAGTTCGTTCATGGGCCTGCCCAGCAGCCACGCGGCGGTGGCGTTCGCGGGGGCGTTCGCGGTGGCGCGGCTCTGGCCGCGGGCGGGCTGGGTGCTGGTGCCGCTGGCGATCGGCTGCGGCCTCACGCGCGTGCTGGTGGGCCAGCACTTTCTTTCTGACATCGCCGGCGGGGCGATCGTGGGTGCGCTGGCGTGCGCCGCCGTGGTGCGGGTTCATGCGGCGTTGGCGAGCCGCGCCGCCGGAGGCCCGGCATGACCACCATCCTCGACCGCTACATCGCCCGCCAGTATCTCATCAACATCTTTGTGCTCATGGCGCTCCTCGCGTCCTTCGTGGTGATGGTGGACCTCTCGCTCAACCTCGACAAGTTCGCGGGTGCCGCGGCCCGCATGGCCGCGACCGAGGCGTCGGGCGGCGCGGGGGCGGGCAGCACCCTGCGGCGGGGTGTCATCACCGTGCTTCTCGTGGCCGATCTGTGGTGGCCGCGGCTGCTGCAACTCTTCAACTTCATCGCGCCGCTGGTGGTGGTGGGCGCGATGGGCTTCACGTTCGCGCAACTGGTGCGGCAGCGCGAGGTGGTGGCCATGCTGGCGGGGGGCGTGAGTTTGTACCGGGCCGCGCGGCCCGTGCTGGTGGTGGCGCTGGTGGTGAGCGCGCTGCAGGTGGTGAATCAGGAACTGGTGCTGCCGCGGATTGCGCCCCTGCTCACGCGCACCGCGGCCGGCGCGGGCGGGCGCGAGGTGGATGCGTTCAGTGTGGCGCTCGTGGCAGACGGCAAGCGGCGGCTGTTTCAGGCCGCCCGCTTCGACCCCGCCACCAGAACGCTCGAGCGCCTGAACGTGTGGGAGCGCGATGAGGCGGGGCGTGCGGTGCGGCGCGTCAGCGCCGACCAGGCCACGTTCGATGAATCCGCGGGCGGCTGGTGGCTCACGAACGGTCGGGCGATAGACCTGGGCGTGAAGGGGGCCGGGGGGGCGGGGGCGGGGGGGGGCGGGCTGAAGCGGCCCGCGGGCACCAGCGTGGTGCGGATCGAGACCGACCTGGACCCCACCACGCTGCTCGCCAACCAGTTCACGGCGTTCAGCCAGACGCTGAGTTGGGCGCAGATCGGGCGGGTGCTGGGCACCAGCGGGCTCAAACCCGACGTGCGCGAGCGGCTGGAGCGGGTGGCGTGGGGGCGCGTCTCCGGGCTGCTGTGCGGGCTGCTGTCGCTGGTGATCGCCATGCGGTTCTACCTGACGCGCGAGCCCTTGAACATGGTGGTGCAGAGCCTGCGGTGCGCGCCCGTGGCGGTCCTGAGCATCATGGCCGGCGTGCTGGGTTCGGCCCTGGCCGTGCCGGGCCTGCCGCCGGTGGTGGGCGTGTTTCTGCCCGTGATGGTGCTGGTGCCCCTGGCGATCGAGGCCGCGACGGCGATACGGACGTGAGAGGCGCCAAACGCCATGCATTGGCCACAGATCGACACAGATGAATACAGACCGGAAAAGTGCTGGACGCAGACGAACGCGGATGAACGCAGACCAAGGCCAGCTTCAACACGGAGAGCCACCGAGAGGGCATTGCGCAGCGCCTGTCTCAATCCCGCGCCCTCTCTCCGTGTTCCTCCGTGAACTCCGTGTTTCAATCCGATCCGCGTTCATCCGCGTCCAAAATCGTCCGGGTCTCGGCCGCGGGCTGGTGCGGTTCCCGTGTGAAAAGTCACAGCGTCAGCAGCGCGAGAACCACGTTCGCGGCGTTGAAGCACACGTGCATGGTGATGGGCACGATCAGGCTGCGCGTGTGCTCATACGCAACACCCATGCACACGGAGAGCGCCGCCAGCGTGGCAAGCGCATGGACGGGCACACCCGCGCCGGGCGAGAGGTGTGCCGCGACGAAGAGGATGGACGTGATGGCGATGGCCACCCACGGGCGACCAGTCGCTTTGAGGATGGCGGATTGGAAAAGGGCGCGGTAGACGACTTCTTCAACGATGGGCGCACCGACCACCGCGGCGGCCACAAGGCCCCACGCCCACGGGCTGGCGCGATGGTCGAGAATCTGCCGCAGCAGGTCGTGGGCCACGGGTTCGGGCACCACCCCGCTGCTAACGCGGGCCGCCAGCACCGCCAAGAGCGACACCGCGATGACCACCGGCGCGGCGAGCAGGAACCAACCCAGGCCGCGCGGCAGGTGGCTGGGGCGCAGGCGGAACGCGCCCAGGGCATCGTCGGCTTGGCCGGTGGCATCAGTGCGCGGGGCGATGAGTTGCAGCATGAGCCCGGCCGCGCCCACCGCGAGCGTGAAGGCCACGAGGCCGGCCAAACTCTTGGCCGCGAAGGCATCGGCGGGCAGCAGGGCCGTTGCCAGCATGCCCGCGAGCAGGCCCACGAGCCCTGAGAGCACGTACAGCGCCAGCGCGGCGAAGAGCAGGCCGGGCCAGGGGAGCGGGCCGAGCCATCGGCGGCCAAGGTTGGCGCTGCTCAGCCAGCCGCGCCGCCACGCCCACACCAGGATGAACGGCGCGGCGAGGGCGATTCCGGCTTCGATCAACGGCGGTCCAGACTGTTTGGATGAAGTTTGGATTGTGCGGGCGGAGACGTTTGGTTCTTGCGCTACGACCGGGAGTGTCGGGGGCGCACCGGGTGCGAGAAATGGGGCGGGTGGGCGTTGCGGAGTCATCTGCTGCTCATCTGGCCGCGTAAACATCCGATCAATCGTGTGCGCCCTGGTGCCACCGGGGCAACCCGCATCGGTCGAGATGTGTAGGGTTATCGGTACTTTGTTCACAATCGGGCCGGCTCAAGAGCCGCGACCCTGACGGTTTAGGGAGCGACGAATGAGCAAGTTCAAGAGCGGTCGTGGCGGTGTGGTGCTGGCGTGTGTGGTTGCCTGCGCGTGCGGGCTGGCGGCCCCCGTGTGGGCCCAGGCCGAGGCTCCACCCCCCGCCCCCCCGGGCACCGCGGCCCAGCCGCAGGTGGACGAGCAGGCCAAGACGATCCTCATGGAATCGGCCGCGGCCGTCAAGGCGATGACGGGCGTGTCGTACACGGCCAAACGCTCGCTGGACGGGCAGGCCCAGTTCACCATGAAGACCGAGGGCGAGGTGAAGTTCGTGCGCGACACCGCCACGCCCTCGGCCAGCGCCATGTGGATCAAGGGACGCTTGCAGTTCCCCATGCAGGACGCGCGCGATGTGTACGTGGCGTTCGCCAACGGCACGGCCTCGTGGGTGGACTTCCGGCAGAACACCGTGTTTGACAAGAAGGTGGTGGCGGCCGATGCCGCGGCCGAAGTCAAGCGCGTCAAGGACCAGTTGGTGCCGGAGTTCTTCGTGGAGCGCGAGCCCTTCGAGAAGACCCTGCGCTCCCAGGACCTGACCGTGACGGGTGTCGAGGAAGTGAACGGGGAGAAGTGCCAGGTGGTGCGCACGTGGAACGCGGCGAGCCAGCGCGGGGCCAGGATTTTCATCTCGATGAACGACCGCCTGCCGCGACGGTTCGAGCCCATCAGCGGGCTCAAGGGCGCCGAGGACGGGAAGGCGAGTTTCACGCTCGACATCCGCGACCTGAAGATGGTGCCGGACCTGAAGGCGGCGGATATCAAGGTGGATGTGCCCGAGGGCTTTGCGCGCCGGGTGGAGGAGCCCGCCACCAAGGCCGCGCCTGCGCCCCAGCCGCAGATTCCCGGGCCGGTGAGGGTGCCCTCCCAGCCCGAGGCCAAGGCCCCGGCCTTGGCGCCCACGCCGCCCAAGCCCGTGCCCGGTGCCGGAATGAAGGGCGGCTTTGCGCCCGGCACGGTGGCTCCCGCGTGGATGCTCCGCACGGCCGATGACAAGGAGCAGACGCTCGCCAGCCACGCCGGCAAGGTGGTGGTGCTGGGTTTCTGGGGCCCGCTCTTCGGCCAGAGCAAGGCCGCGAACCTGACGCTTGACGAGATGGACAAGGCCCTGGCCGGAAAGAACGTGGCGGTCTACAGCGTGGCTTGCCGCGACCCCGGCAAGCGGGCGGTGAAACTGATGGCGGATTGGGGCGCGACGCTGCCGCTGCTCGTGGAGGGCGACCAGACCGCCAAGGACTATCAGGTGCAGGGCTACCCGAGTTTCGTGGTGATCGACGGCGAGGGCAAGATCGCGGCGTTCTTCCAGGGCGCCACCAGCAAGGACGACCTGATGATGGCGGTTGAGGGTGCGCTGGGCGGGAAGTAGCCGGTAGCGGTTGGCCGCGAGCCGAGCCAGACACGCAACGTGAGCGGCGAGACGTTCAATGAAGCCACGGCGCGAGTCGTGGTTTTTTCGTGGTGGTGGCGCGCCTCGTACGATTGCTCATGGCTCTTCTCGAACGCATCGCCGACCGCAGCGCCGTGGTGTGCGTGGTGGGCATGGGGTACGTCGGGCTGCCCCTGGCGCGGGCGTTTGTCGATGGCGGCCTGCGGGTGATCGGCTTTGATGTGGACCCGACCAAGGTGGAGGCTCTGAACGCGGGGAAGACGTATCTGCATCACTTGGGCGAGGGGTTTGTGCGCGAGATGCGTGCCGCGCGGATGCGGGCCGGGGGCGAGGGGAGCAAGCCGCGCTTCGAGGCCACCGGCGATGAGGCGCGGCTCGCAGAGGCCGACGCGATCCTGATCTGCGTGCCCACGCCGCTGGATGCCAAGAACGAGCCGGACCTGAGTTACGTCGAGAAGACGGTCGATGCGATTGCGCGGCACCTGCGGCCGGGGCAGTTGGTGGTGCTGGAATCGACGACGTATCCCGGCACCACGCGCGAGGTGGTGCTGCCGCGGCTGGAGCGGGCGGGAGCGGACGGAACACGGCTGGCGTGCGGCAGCGACGCGGGCTTCTACCTGGCGTTTTCGCCGGAGCGCGAAGACCCGGGGCGCAAGGACCACACCGTTTCAACGATCCCCAAACTGGTCGGCGGGATCGATGCGGCAAGCACACGCGTGGCCAGCGCGCTCTATCGCGTGGCGGTGCAGCGCGTGATCGAGGTGAGCAGTTGCGAGGTGGCCGAGAGCGCCAAGTTGGTGGAGAACATCTATCGCGCTGTGAACATCGCGATGGTGAACGAACTGAAGGTGATCTTCGAGGCGATGGGGATTGATGTGTGGGAGGTGATCGAGGCCGCCAAGAGCAAGCCCTTCGGCTTCGCGCCCTTTTACCCCGGGCCGGGCCTTGGCGGCCACTGCATCCCGATCGACCCCTTCTACCTCGCGTGGCGGGCCAGGCAGGTGGGGGTGCGCACGGGGCGGGCGGATGTGGAGGCCCGGTTCATTGAACTGGCGGGCAGGGTGAACCACGCGATGCCGGAGTACGTGGTGCGGCGGACGATGGAGGCGATGGGAGACGCCAGACGCCAGACGCGAGACGCGAGCGCGGCTATGCAATCTCGTGGCACAGACTTGCAGTCTGTGGCTCCATACCTCCCAAAGGGGGAGCCATCGCGCGTGCTGATTCTGGGCCTTGCGTACAAGCCGGACATTGACGATGTGCGCGAGAGCCCGAGCTTTGAACTCATCGAGCTCTTCCGCGCGGCGGGGTGCCACGTGGAATATCACGACCCCCACGTGCCGCGCACGCACGCGATGCGGCGGTACGGGGACTTGCGGATGGAGAGCGTGCCCTGGAGCGCGACAACGCTGGCGGGGTTTGACGCGGTGGTGATCGCCACGCACCACGCGTGGTACGACTGGGCGTTTGTGGGTGAGCACGCGAGAGTGGTGGTGGACACGCGGGGCGTGATGAGGGGCGTGGGGACGACGAGGGCGAGGGTGGTGGGGGCGTAGGGGAGTGTCGGCGTATCGACAGGCGGACGCAGCACCATGGCAAGCACCAAGCACACGAAGCCAAGAATCGACCCCGCGAGGAAGGGGCGGATCATGTTGTTGGCCTCGGTGAGCGTGTCGCTGCTCATGCTGCTGGCAGCGGATGCAACAAGGCAGG
>CAZNEU010000007.1:0-2924 GCA_964571915.1 uncultured Phycisphaeraceae bacterium | reverse complement strand
CCCGCGATGACCGCGCTGGCCGGGTTGGTGCCGTGGGCGGAATCGGGGATCAGGCACACATCGCGGTGGCCCTGCCCGCGCGAACGGTGATACGCGCGGATCACCAGCAGACCGGTGTACTCGCCCTGGCTCCCCGCGTTGGGTTGCAGGCTCACCGCCGCGAAGCCGGTGATATCCGCGAGCCAGCGCTCCAGGTCGGCGAAGAGGCGTGCGTAGCCGCGCGTCTGCTCCTTGGGGGCAAACGGATGCACGCGCCCGAACTCGGGCCACGTGACGGGGAGCATCTCGCTGGTGCCGTTGAGTTTCATGGTGCATGAGCCCAGCGGGATCATGCTCTGCGCGAGCGAGAGGTCTCGCCCCATGAGTTTGAAGATGTAGCGCAGCAGTTCGGTCTCGCTGTGATGCGTGTTGAAGACCGGGTGCGTGAGGTACGCGCTCGTGCGCGCGAGCGGCGCGGCGAGCGGCAGCGCGGCGGCGGCCAGCAGCGCGTCCAGATTCTCCTGCGGGTTGCCGCCGAAGGCCGCCAGCACCGCGCGGGCCGCGCCCCGATCGGTGGTCTCATCGCAACTGATGCCGATGGTCCCGTCGCCGAAATCGCGCAGGTTCACGCCGCGGTCGCGCGCCGCCTGCAGCACGTCGGGGGCATCGTCGGCCCGCGGGCGCACGCGCAGCGTGTCAAAGACCTCGCCGGTGCTGAGCACCTCGTGCCCCTGCTTCTTCAGGCCCGCCCGCAAAGCGAGCGTGAAGTTCCGCACCCGCTGAGCGATGCGGCCCAGGCCCCCGGGACCGTGGTACACGCCGTACATCCCCGCGATGATCGCCAGCAGCGCCTGGGCCGTGCAGATGTTGCTCGTGGCCCGGTCACGCTTGATGTGCTGCTCGCGCGTCTGGATCGCCATGCGCAGGGCCGGATTTCCCTGCGAGTCGCGCGAAACGCCGATGATGCGCCCGGGCAGACGCCGCGAGTGCTCGGTCCGCGTCGCGATGAACGCCGCGTGCGGACCCCCGAAGCCCATCGGCACGCCGAAACGCTGGGCGCTGCCCACCGCGATATCCGCACCGCCGCCTCCCCATTCGCCCGGCGGGCGCAGCAGCGTGAGCGCCAGCAGGTCGGCCGCGGCCACCATCAGCGCACCGGCCTCATGCACGCGCTTGGTGAGCGCATCGAAATCCACCACGCGGCCGTCGCTGGTGGGGTATTGCACCAGCACGCCGCACAGCGATGGCCCCAGCGGCGCGGCCGTAAGGTCCACGGTGTTCACATCGCCGACAATGATCTTCACGCCCATGGATTCGCCGCGCGTCCGCACCACGGCGATGGTCTGCGGGTGGCAGTGGTCGGCCACAAAGAACGTGCCCCGACCGCCCTCGTGCCCCCCGCCAATCGCGTAGCACATCGCCATCGCCTCCGCTGCGGCGGTGGCCTCATCAAGCAGGCTCGCCCCCGCCAGCGGCAGGCCCGTCAGGTCGCTCACCATGGTCTGAAAGTTGAGCAGAGCTTCCAGCCGCCCCTGCGCGATCTCGGCCTGATACGGCGTGTACTGCGTGTACCAGCCGGGATTCTCCAGAATGTTCCGCAGGATCACCGGCGGCGTGATGCAGTCGTGGTAGCCCATGCCGATGAACGAGCGCAGCACCTTGTTCAGCCCGGCAATCTGCCGGAGTTCGGCGAGCAGGTCGTGCTCGCCGCGCGGCTCGCCGATGGCGAGCGGGCGCTTGGACTGGATGGAGAGGGGCACGGTGGTGGCGCTGAGTTCGTCGAGGCTTGCGCACCCCACCGCCGAGAGCATCTCTTGAATGTCGGCCTCGCCTGGCCCGATGTGGCGGTGCCAGAACGTGTCCGAAGGGTTGAGCGCCGCGGCGCCGGTCGGGGGGGCCGCCGTCGCGGAGCCGTTGGTGGCGGGCGTGCCCGCCCTGGCCTGATCTGTCGGAGCGAGCAACACAGGGGGGCGTGTTCGGGTGCGATCCATGTGCCTGCAACTCCGCGATCTCGGTGGCCTGCGTCTCTGCCGCCCAAGCGTCATGGGGGCCGCAGGAAGCGTAGAAGCCGTGCTCCCACGCCGTCGTGATTCGTGGCCCAGCGCCGGCTGCGTTACCCCCCGTACCATGCCGCCCACAGCCTCCAAGGAGTCCCCTCATGCCAGCAGCCCAACCCAGAATCCTCGCCTTCGCAGGCAGCACACGCAGCGACTCGTTCAACAAGAAACTCGTCCGTGCCGCGGCCCAGGGCGCAACCGATGCCGGTGCGCTCGTCACCCTGATCGACCTCAGGGACCTGCCGCTCCCGCTGTTTGATGAGGATTTGGAGGCCGCGCAAGGCCACCCCCAGACGTGCAAGACGCTCAAGAAGTTGATGATCGAGACGGACGGCTTTCTGATCGCGTCGCCCGAGTACAACAGTTCCATCAGCGCCGTGCTCAAGAACGCCATCGACTGGGCGAGCCGGCCCGCGCCCGGTGAGGGCTCGCTCGCGGCGTTCAAGGGCAAGGTCGCGGGCCTCATGGCCGCGTCTCCGGGCGGAACCGGCGGCCTGCGCGGCCTGGTTCACCTGCGATCCATTCTCGGCAACATCGGCGTCATCGTCCTGCCCGATCAGGTCACGCTGCCCAGTGCGGGCGAGGCCTTCGGCCCGGACGGCGTGCTGAAGGATGCGAAGAAGCGCGAGCAGGTGGTTGCGTTGGGCAAGAGCGTGGCGAGCGTGGCGGGTAAACTGAAAGGGTGAGTGGGAGGCGTGGTGGGGGGTGGGGTGGGGGGTGGGGCCGCACGATCTTTGGTGGGGCGGATGCCCCGTCCGCCATGTGTCCACCGTTTGTGGGCAAGGTCGCCCATGCTTACTGAGAGCGCAGGCATGCTACCCGCTGACTATGGCTTCCGCTTCGCTTTATGTTCGCCGCGCTGGAAGAGGGTGAACTCGTCGGCTGGGC
>CAZNEU010000006.1:0-3517 GCA_964571915.1 uncultured Phycisphaeraceae bacterium | reverse complement strand
GAGATGGACCACGACGTGGTGCCCGCCGGAAGCACGGGCCGCACCGACTGGCCAAAGGAGTCGCCGGACCTGATGGCGGTGTACGTCGGGCTGGAGGCGGCGATGTTGAGCCAGGTCTGCTCCGCCCCGGACGCGGCCGGGCCGGTGCCGGTGGTCGCGACCGAGCGCAGGCGGTAACTGAAGTTCAGGGCCCGGACGTTGCCGAGCAGGGTCTCCTGGGCCGAACCGTTGAGTGTGCGGATGAGGGGCGAGCCGACCCTGCCGTCCCAGGAGAACACGACGCTCTCGTCGGCCGCGTCGGCGTTGCGATCGGGCAGCGCGAGGGAGAGGGAGGTGGCCGAGCCGGCGGAGAAGGCCTTGGCGTAGACGATGTCCTGGGCCATGCGTTCCACGGCGCGGGCGGCATCCACGGGGCCGGTGAGCGTCGGCTGTTGCGTGGGCAGGGCCCGCGAGGCCAGCATGAAGATCGACCCCAGCGCCCCCATGAGCACGCTGAGGATGCCCAGCGCGACGAGTGTTTCGAGCAGCGTGAACGCGCGGCGGCGCGCCGGCGTGCCCAGCGTGGGTGCTGGGGCCGCGTCGCGATGGTGCGGTTTGCGGGTCATTCGACCGCCGGCCCCCCGGGCGGCCCGGCGATCTTGATGGCACCGCCGTTGGTGGGCACGCCGTCGAGGGCCAGGCCGCCCGTGCCCGCAGCGACGGTGATGGTGCGTGTCCGGCCGCGCAGGGCGAGCGTGATCGTGCCGCTGCTGCTGGGCTGCCCGAAGCCGTCGAAGTCAAACGTCGTGCGTCCGGCGAAGTCGGCCTTGATGGAGTCGATGCGGTACGGGTCTGACGCGAGGCTGACCGCGTAGGTGGTGGCGGTGCCGTCGAGGGCTTGCAGGGCGGCGATCGAGTACGAGCGTGAAGCCTCGGTGAACACCAACGTTCGGGACGTGCTGGCGGCCCGAGCCGCGGCCTGGGCCTGGCCGAGATCGGCCAGCACTTGCCGGGCGGCGCCGTCGAGGCGGTAGTTGATACCAGACTGGCTGAAGCGGGGGGCGGCGATGGCCGCGACCACGACGAGGATGGAGAGCACCGTCAAGAGTTCCAGCAGGGAGAAGCCGCGGGTGCCCGCGGGGGTGCGGGGCCGCCAAGCAGCGCACGCCCGGCTGCGCCCTTGTGTGGGCGCGACCGGGCGTGCGCGTGGGAACGGGTTGGTGCTGGTCATGGGATCAATACGTGTTGTAGAGCACGCCGCGGGCGTCGACCTCGGTCGTGGTGTTGGCGGTGATGGTGCCGGTGGCCTCGATGTAGATCCAGCCGATGGTGAGGCCGGTGGCGGCGGCGACGCCGCGCTGGCCCTTCTTGGCGCCCACGGGGAGCGCGGGGATCTCACGGATGTAGGGGCCGTAGATGAAGTCGGTGGTGCGGGTGGCGTTGGCGGTGCCGTCCATCTTGGTGAAGGTGCTGAGTTGAGCGGTGAAGGTGGCATCGTCGGGGAAGACGTTGTCGTGCTCGCTGTAGAAGAGGTCGATGCCGTTGCGGAGTTGGCGGAGGTTGCTCTGCAGCGAGGCATCGGCTGCGCCCGCCGCGCCGCGGCTCATGCGCGGGATGGCGATGGCGGCGATGATGCCGATGATGACCACGACGATGACGAGTTCGATGAGACTGAAAGCGGAGCGAGCGGTGCGGATCATGTGGGTGCCTCCTCGGGCGTGTATGGGGGGACGATGCAACACTGGGTGCTGCCCGAGGAGATCGGCACGGCCGGGGCGCGGCTTGAGCGCGAGGGGTTGACGAAATCGGTGTGCGGGGTTGCGCGCTGTGCGGGTTGTGCGGCCTGTCAGCGTGCCGGTGCCGATAACCTGGCTTCGCGGCGTTCGCCCTCGCGCTCGAAGACGGCCGCGCGTGCGGAGACGCTGACGAGCGTCCAGCCCTGGATGCGCTGGCCGACGCGAACGAAGGCCCCGTCCACCTTGGCGCGGCCGCCGTCGGCCCCCACCACGATGGCCGAGAGGTGCGGGTTGAAGGCCTCGTGGTCCTGCGCGCCGGGCTCGGCGACGCCCTTGACGGCCTTGGCGGCGACGAGCGCCTTGGCCCACGAGTCGGGCAGGAGCATGGCATCGCGCACGGGCCCGGCGCCGGCGGGCACGGCCGCCAGGCGCTGAGCGAGTGAGATGAGCGACGCGGCCTGGGGGGTGGCGGGCGAAGCGGCCTTGAAGACGGCGTCTTCGTCGGGCAGCAGGGCCTCGGCCGCGCCGGAGGCCCGCGGGCCGGAGAGGGTGCCGCTGAGCACGGTGCGATCAAGGGCGAAGCCCCCGATGGTGGTGCCGAGCGTGAGAAGGACCGCGGTGTTTCGCCTCGTGAGTTGCACGAAGAGAGTGGACGATTCAGGACGGGCGGTGTCAAGGAATCCGCGGGGCCTTCGTGGCGGGGGTGCCCGCACGACCGTTGCTGCTTGCGCGACCGGCAGGGTCGGCGGTGGGAGGGAGCGCGTGCCAGAGCAGGTCGAGGGTGAAGGAGGCGTGGGCGGTGCGGTCGCCGCGGGGTCCGGTGGTTTCCGGACTCGGCGCGGCCTGAATGGTGAAGGCGACCACGGCGGTGGTGGGTTCGGTGGTGTTGAGTTGTTCGAGCAGGCCGGCCACGGCGGGGTAGGAGCCCGAGCCGCGCACGTGCAGGGGCACGGTGGAGAACTTCGCGCCGGCCTGCACGCCGCCGGGGGCGATCTGGTCGAGGGTGATGGCGAGGCGTTGGGCGAGCGCGGCGACGGCCCCGAGGTGCTCGTTCAGGGCCGACACGGGGCGCAGGTTGACGGGATTGGAGGCGAGTCGGGTTGTGAGTTCGGCGGCCCGCTTGCGGAGCGAATCGAGTTGAGCCCGCGCGGAATCTGCCCGGTCGCGTGCGCTCAGGCCCGCCGCGGCCTGCTCGCGGGCCTGGGCCCGCTGGGTCCAGAGCGGGCCGAAGGCGGCGAATCCGCCGGCGAGCGTGAGGGCGGCGCACAGGGCCGCGCCCACGGCGTGAACCGTTGCGGGCCTGGGCGTGGCGGGTGCGGGGGGGGCGGGGGCAGGGTTCATGGCGACCCTCCGGGGCCGGACGGCGCCGGCGGCGTGGCGGGGGACGAGCCGGGGGCGGCGGGCCGTGGCGTGGTGTCGCCCACTTCGCATTCCACGCGGAAGGCGGCCACGGGCTTGCCGCCGAACTCGCGCGGCTGGGTTTCGACCAGGGCCACGCGGTCGAACAGGCCCGCCTGCTCCAGGCGCAGGACCAACGACGTGGCCTCCGCCGGGCTGCCGGCCATGCCCGCGAGGCGGATCAGGTAGACGGGCCGGGGCGGCTTGGGCGGCGCTGTGCCGGGCTTGGGGGCCTTGGCCACGGGTTCGGCGGGCGCCTCTTTGCGACGGACTTCAACACTCTCGATGAGGGTGTCGTCGCCGCGCAGGTTGGAGAGGAGCGCCAGGAGTCTGCTCCAGTCCGGGTGGTCGCTCACGGCCGCGAGCAGGTCGAGGCGCTGGGAGGCATCGGCGGCTTCCTTGCG
>CAZNEU010000005.1:0-3022 GCA_964571915.1 uncultured Phycisphaeraceae bacterium | reverse complement strand
GCCGTGGCAAAGGCACGTCGGCGCGTGTGCAGGAAGCGCGGTGTGGTCATGGCCTGCCACCTGCGCCCCCACCGCTGCCCCCGCCCGGCGGTGGTACACCGGGGCCGGGTTGGCCGGGCACGCCCGGGCCGGGTCCCGGCTGGCCGCCACCACCGGGCGGACCCTGCTGGCCCCCTTGTACGCCCCGGCCACCACCGGGTGCAGTTCCCGCGGGTGCCGGTTGCGTGATCGTGGTACCGCCGGACGGCGGCTGGGTGGTGGGCTGGGTGGCGGGCTGGGTGGTGCCGGCTGTGGATGCCGCGGGCACGGCGAGCGGGCCGGTGGGCAGGGGCGTGCGGTCGAGCGCCACCACGACGCGTGCCGTGGCGGTGCGCTGCGTGGCGGGCGAGGTACCGGCGGTCGCGCTCACGACGACGCGCACGGCGTGCGGCAGTCCGCTCGCGTCCGAATCCCAGGTGGTTGACCACGAGTTGCCGTCGCCGGCCTCGATGAAGAGCGACGAGATGCCGGACGCCAGCGGCGAGGCCACGCCCCCCGCGTCCAGATACTCGTTGGGCACGGGGTCTACGCGCCGCCAGAGGGTTGAGCCTTCGGGCGCGGCGCTGGTGGCCGCGCCGGGCGGGGGGGCGAGGCGGAACTGCACGGCGTGCGTCGGCCCTTCGGGTTGATTGCTGATGGGCCGGACGCGCTTCGACCCCGAGGCGAGCATGAGCAGTGTGCTGGCGCCGGCCCCGGAGTCTCCCACAGCCAGGCGCACACGCGCGGGGTCGGACTCGCGGGCCACGCTGCGCAGGTCGCGGGCGATGAACTCCGCGGCCGTGGTGGCCCGCTGGAACGCCTCGACGCGGCTGGTGGCCGCGTCTTTCGCGGCGAGCGAGCGTGAGATGACCAGCGTAGTCGTGCCCGCGATCATGGCGATGATGATGCTGGCGACGATGATCTCCACGATGGTGAAAGCGCGGGCGCGGCTCATTGCGGGCGCTCCACGGCGGCTTCGGGCTGGCGGTCCGGGTTCGGGTCGGCACCGGTACGGGCCGCGATGAGTGTTTCGATCTTGATCGAACGGGCGTTCGCGCCCTCGCCCCAGAAGATGGTGCACGAGACGCGGTAGGGCGAACCACCCGTACCCCCGGAGAAGGAGACTTGAAAGCGGTACGCGGCGAAGGGCGCATCGCACGCGCCCTCCACGGGGTACGACTTGGCGTATGTATCCGGCCCGCGTGCGAGCACGAGGTTGAGTTGCTCATCGGCGAGCATGGACGCGACGGCGATCTCTTCACCCGTGCGCTGCGAACTGAGGGCCTGCTGCCCCAGGCCGATGATGGTGGCGAGGGCCGAGCCCAGGATGACCGACGCGACGATCGCGTCGAGCAGCGCAAAGCCGGCACTGGTTCGGCGGCGAAGGGGGGTCACCACGGAGTGGTCCTTTGGCCCGCCGCGTCGAGGTCGACCGACTCGGCCTGTGTGGGCGTGAAGGCCACGCTGCTCGCGAGCGGCCGTGATGCCGCGGCGGTCTGGCCGGGGTCGAGCGTGACCTGCCAGCAGCGCTGGGCATCACCCGAGCGGGTCGAGGCGGGCTGCACGAGGATGTCGATCATGGGGCGGGCCTGACCTTGGGGCATCTCGATGCGAAACGAGCCCGGCGGGAACGCCGCGCCATCGGCGAGGAGTCGTGCCACGCGGCACTCCTGCAACCGCACGGGCCGCAGGAGCGGCGGCACGTACCAATCGCCCGAAGATGGTTGCTGGGCATCGTCCGATTCACCCGGATCGCGCACCAGCACGCTGAGTTCCGCCGCGTCGGCGTCGTAGGCCAGCGCGGCGGCTCGCCCGGAGAGAGACTCTCGCAGGGCCAGCGCGGAGAGGAGCGAGGCCACCTCACGAACCTCCTGTTCGGCCCGCCGCGCAGCGCCGCCGGTGAGGCGCGGCAGTGTGACGCCCGCGAGGATGGAGATGAGGATGATGACGACGATGACTTCGACGAGGGAGAAGGCGCGGGCGTGCGCGCGTTGCCACTGCCGCGCGGAGCCACAGTCGAGCGTTTGGCCGGTACGCCTGCCCACTCCCCACCCCCTGCCTCGGGGAGGAGGCTCCGGGAGCATGTGCCCCGGACGCGGCGGGATGTTGGTGAGCCGGGTGGTCATGTCAGGGTGCCGTTACGTCGGCGTTGTCGCCCTCGCCGCCGGGCTGCTTGTCGGCCCCGTAGGAGACGATGTCGAAGTCCACGTTCTTCTTGCCCGGCACGATCAGGATGAAGGGCTGGCCCCACGGGTCGAGCAGTTGCTCGCTGTTCTGCAGGTAGGGGCCCTTCCACGCGCCCGGATCGATATCGCCGGGGCGGTTCATCAGCACATCCAGCGTGGCGCCGCTGGGCAGACTGCCGCAGTCGAGCATGAACGTTTGCAACGACGTAGCGATGGTGTTGGCCTTGCTCCTGGCCGCGGTGACCTTGGCGTCGCCCACGCGGCTGAGCAGGCGCGGCGCAATGAGCGTGGCGAGAATGCCGATGATCACGATGACCACGATGATCTCGACGATCGTGAAGCTGGCGCGGAAGTGACGGAGCGACGAAGTGGAAGTCCGCCTCTCGCGGCGGCAGGGAGATTGGATTTGCTGGACGTGTTCATGGAACCCTTCCTTGTCGTGCTTGGGCTTGCGTTGTTCGATACTTCGTCGCTCCGTCGCTTCGTGCCTTCCCCTACTTCGGAATCGCCTCCTGCATGTCCAGCAGGGGCAGGATGATGGCCGCCACCACGCCGCCCGCCACCGCCGCGGCGATGACGACGAGGACCGGCGGGAGCACATTGGTAACAACCTTGACGCGCATCTCGGTGCGTGTGTCCAGCGAGCCGGCCGCCTGCAGCAGGAGTTGCGGCAGTTTGCCGGATCGCTCGCCCAGACTCACGATCTGCACGAGCAGCGGTGGGAAGAGGCCGGCCTTCTCCAGCGGCTCGGCGATCGTGCGTCCCGCCGACACCTCATCGCACACCTTGCGGATCGCGGCCCGCATGGCGTGATTGGT
>CAZNEU010000004.1:0-5195 GCA_964571915.1 uncultured Phycisphaeraceae bacterium | reverse complement strand
AAAGAGCGTGGATTGGTGCCAACTCTTTGCCGTGTCCGGGTGATGATCGGGCCGAAAACCGCGCCGCCGCTGGCGGCGGTGCACGAAAAAGCCCGGGCTGCGGGCCCGGGCTGGAAAAATGGCAAATCGCAAAGCGCAAAGGGCAAAGGGCAAATGAAGGCGGGCGCGCGGGCTGCAGGATGTTCACTTCGCCGCGGCGGCGATCTTCTTGAGGGCCGCGATCCACGAATCGCCCTCTTCCTTCTGGGCCGCTTCCACCGCGTCCAGCACCGCGTCGGGCAGTTCCTTGCCTCCAGCAGCGGCCGTCGCCAGGGCCTCAAGGCCCGAGGCGATGACCGAGCGCTGGTGCTTGAACTCTTTGCCGGCCTTGTAGCCGTCGGCCATGGCCACCACCGCGTCAGCCGCGGCGGAGATTTTGACCTTGGGCAGGTCGGCCTTGTTGAGGGCGGCCATGTCGTCGGACCCGAAGGCGGCCTTCACGGCCTCCTTGCCGGAAGCAAACAGTTTGGCCATGGCCTCGGCACGCGGGTCGCCGCCCCAGCCCTTCTTGTTCTCTTCGGCGGAGGCCGACGCGGCGACCTGGCCGATGGCCCACATGCGTGCCGCGCGGGCGTTGGAGGGGTCGGCGTGGTCGTTGTCGTCCCAGTGCACCTGATACTTCTCGAGGAACTTGTAGTTGTTGTAGGAGTACATCTCGAAGTCGAGTTCGGGGTGGCCGGCATCGACCATGTCCTTGTCGATCTTGAGGTGGCAACTCACGCACATGCCGGCGCGAATGGCCAGGTCGTTGGTGTCGATGAGGCCGAACTTGTCTTTCAGGCCCGAAGCGCCGATGGCCTTGCGCTGCTCGTCGGTCCAGCCGGCCTTCTGGTGCGGGTCCTTCCACTTCTCGCTGGCACCGTGGCAACTCTCGCACGAGATGCCTTCTTTGGCGAGGTCCTTGAGTTTCTCGCCCTTCTTGGGGGCGTCCATGGCGTGGCAGTCCAGGCACCTGGCGGCCTTGCTGGCATCGCCGAGTTTCAGGGTGTCGGCCATCTTCTTCGAGGTGTCGTTGGTCAGGCTCTTGAAGGCCTTGGCGTGCGGGTCCTTCTCCTCCCAGATGGTGTTCTCATCGCCCACCATGCGGCCTGACTGCTTCTTGGCCTCGCCGGAGTGGCACCCCGAGCCGGTACACGACTGCTGGCCGTGGTACGTGAGCGTGGGGTCAAGGTGCGGGGTCGTCATGGCCAGTTCGTGGTTCAGCACGCCCTCGGCGCCCGAATGCGAATGGACCGCCAAACCGGCAAGCAGGGCCGAGCCACCCGCAGCCGCCAGCCACACCACTGCCGAAACATACCCACGACGCGACGCGACGTTCATCGACGGCTCCTTGCTGGGCCAACCCACCGCCCGCGCGGGGAGTGGGGGGCGAGAAACGACCGGCCCAGACTTCGCACCCGCTGCGCGGCGGATGCCAGCCCGGGCAGAATGAGTGTACCCAATCGGCCGCGCGGGCCGGTTTGCACCACTGGCAGGGCCAACTGAGAATGAGTATCCACCCGGCGGGAAGGGCGGTATGTGGCGGCTTACCGCCGGGCGGGGGGTGTTTGCAGGCCGAGTCGCCTTGTGTTAGCGTGTGGGCCTGCTCGCGGCCCCCTGCCTTCGCGCGAGCCTCGCATCGGATCGACTCGACGATGGACCCGACCAACCCGCCACCCTCATCAAGCCCACCACCCCCCCCACGCCCCGCGGCCACCCCACCCGGGCCGGGGCCTGTGGGTGCGCCCGCGCCCGCCGCCGCCAAGCCCGCCGCGGCGAAGATCGTGGCGGTCGCGTCGATCGGGTCGGATGATGAGACGGCGGAGGTGCTGGATTCGGCCGCGGAGATTTCGGAACTGCGCAAACTGGACATCTTCGCGGATATCCCCGAGAGCGTGATGCAGATGTACCCCGGCACGGTGGCCCGGCGCAAGTACAAGCCGGGGGATGTGATCTGCCGCGAGGGCGACGGCGGCACCACCGCGTTCTACGTGGTGGAGGGTGAGGTGCTGGTGTCGATCCGCGGGGCGGAGCAGGGCGGCCCGCCGCGCCGGCGTGGGGGCGTGCTGGCGGCGATCGGTTCGCTGCTGGGGCAGCGGCGGCTCTCCGGTTTTGTCTCGCACTCGGCGGAGACGCTGATCCCGATTGACGCGTCGGTCGACCTGCGGTTGGGTCGGCTCGCGGCCACGCTGGGCAAGGGGGAGATGTTCGGGGAGATGAGTTGCCTGAGCCGGGCCCCGCGTTCGGCCACGATCATCGCGAAGACCGACTGCGTGCTGCTGGAGATCCTCCGCAACATGTACGAGCGCTTGCAGAACGGCAAGACGTTCAAGACGCGGGCGGAGCAGAACTATCGCAACAGGGCTTTGGGCGGGCACCTGCGCAACGTGAGCATCTTCGAGAGTCTGCCCGACGAGGCGATCGAGCGGCTGAAGACCTCGTGCGAACTGCTGAGCGTGGAGCCGGGCAAGGCGATCATCAACGAGGGTGAGGACGCCGACTCGATGTTCATCATCCGCCTGGGCCAGGTGCGGGTGAGCAAGAAACTCGCGGGCGGCGAACTCACGCTGGCGTACCTGGGCAAGAGCGACTGCTTCGGCGAGATCGGCCTGCTCGGCGGCAAGAAACGCGGCACCACCTGCACCGCCTACGACCACCCCAAGGCGGTTACCGGCACCTACCGCGGCACATACAAGGCCAAGCCCTCGCGCGTGGAACTCGTCAAGATCAGTCGCGAAGAGTTCGACTGGGTGACGCGCGAATACCCGATCGTCAGAGAGAAACTCGAGACCCTCGCCTCCGGGCGCAGCGCGGCCACCGACACGGCCGTGAAGCAGGGAGCGTTCTCCAAGGCCCCCCGCCAGGTGGAAGACCTCGGCCTGTTGCAGGGCCAGGGCCTGCTGCTGATTGATCTGGAGCGTTGTACGCGCTGCGACCAGTGCGTGCAGGCGTGCGTGGAGAGCCACGACGACGGCGTGACGCGCCTGGTGCGCGAAGGGCCGCGGTATGACAAGTATCTGGTGCCCAGCCGGTGCCGGATGTGCCTTGACCCGGTGTGCATGATCGGCTGCCCGGTGGGGTCCATCCGGCGGACCAAAGACCTGAACATGCTGATCGAGGACTGGTGCATCGGGTGCGGGGTGTGCGCCAACCAGTGCCCGTACAACTCCATCCAGATGCACGACCGGAGCGAGTTCGAGGCGGCCAAGGCCAAAGCCGACGGCGCGCCCGCCGCGCCCGACCGCAAGGAGAAGGCCGTGGTCTGCGACCAGTGCGCCAGCCTTCCGCAAGGCCCGGCGTGTGTGTACGCCTGCCCGCACGACGCGGCGTTGCGTGTGAACGCCCGCGACTTCTTCCTGAACGCGGTGGCGAGGCCCTAAGCCCGCGCCGGCACCAAGTCCGCCACTGCCACCCGCTGCCCGACACGACCGCACGCCCCATCAGCCATGCTCATCGACAACAAGCACACGCCGTGGATGATCGCAACGCTGGTGCTCGCCGCGGGGGCCACGGCGTGGTATGTGATTGATGCGCCGCGTCAGCCCACCGGGCCGAGCGGGTCCACGGTGCTGGGCATGACGATGGGCATTCTGGGCTACGTCATCATGCTCTTCTGTGCCGGGCTGGGCATGAAGCGGCGCGTGCCGCACTGGAAACTGGGCCGGGCCCAGACGTGGCTGCGGGGGCACATCTGGCTGGGCCTGCTGCTGGTGGTGCTGGTGGCCTATCACTCGGGGTTTCAGGCGGTGGGCCCTGTGGGGTGGGCACTGTGGGCGGTGCTGGGACTGGTGACGGTGAGCGGCCTCATGGGCCTGTTCATCCAGCAGACCGTGCCGCGGATTCTCTACCACGGCCTGCACCCGCTGGCGAGCATGAACGCGGAAAGCCCGGCGCAGCAGATCAGGGAGATGATCGCCGACTGCGCGTGCCAGGCGGAAAAAACCGTCATCCAGTACGCGGGCAGCCTGGACAAGCCCGCGCCGGACATGCCGATTGTGGCGGCAGTCGCCACGGCGGCAACGGCTGCTCCGGCACCCTCTCCGCACGCGCCCAGCGCGGCGGCGGTTACAGCGGCGGCGGCTACGCCGGTTGTGCCCGGGGCTGTCGTGGCCGTGGCCGCAGCACCACCGTCGGCTCCGACACCCGCCGCCGCGGCCAAGCCCGCCGTGCCCGCGGCGATCAAGATTGGCCCGCCGATGGGCGGGGAGCCGGTGCGTCGCTTCTACCTTGATGCGGGCAGCGCGTTCTGGGCCGGAAAGGGCCGCACACCGCTCGACAGCGAATCATCGGCGGCGTCGGTCTTCGCCATGCTGCGCACGGCCACGCCCGCCCACATCCACCCGGGCATTGACGATCTGGAAGAACTCGCGGCCCGGAGGCGGCAGTTGCTGGTGCAGCGCCGGTGGATGAAACTCCTGCACGGCTGGCTCATCGTGCATGTGCCGCTCTCGTGGGGGTTCATTGTGTTCGTGGCGGTCCACGCGTTCCAGGCCATCAGATACTGGGGAGCCAAGGCCTAGACCATGCCCGAGATCCGCCCCATATCGGAACGCATCGACCTGACGTATGTGCGCAAGCGGCGCTGGCCGCACACGCTCATCTACCCGCTCACGTTCGGCCTGGTGGCGGTGCTGCTGCTGGCGGCGGCGGGCGGCGAACTCACGGCCCGCGTGGAGGGCATCTATGCCCACGCCTTCTACTCATCGGGCACGCTCACCAAGGCCCACGCCATGTTCGGCAGCGACTGCGGGGCGTGCCACCGGGCCGCGGTGGGCGACCGCGAGGCCACGGCCTTCTTCCTGCCGGTGCTGGATGATGCCTGCATCGCCTGCCACGAGTCGGTCTCGGCCACGCACCACCCGCACCAGAGCCGGTTCCAGGGCGGCACACGCACACTGGGCGGGCTGGCGGAGCCGGTGCTGATGGCGGGCAACTGCGCGGCGTGCCACATCGAGCATCGCGGACGCGACCACGATCTCACCAGACTCGACGACGGCGTGTGCGTGAGTTGCCACGCGGACCTGAAGGGCAAGGGCTTCGCGGCCAATAGGCCCGTGGACGCGCAAGCCCCTTCGAGCCACAACCAGCCGATCAGACTCGACCGCAAGGAGGGCGGCAAGTGAAGACGCTCTCCGCACGACTTGGGGTGTACGGCCGGTCGCACGCACGAGCGATCA
>CAZNEU010000003.1:0-12484 GCA_964571915.1 uncultured Phycisphaeraceae bacterium | reverse complement strand
CGCGGATTCCGTGGTTTTTCACTCTGTCGCGTGCCTCGAGGGGCCCACGCCGGGCCACCACGGGCCGGCATTGAAGGAATATGTTCGGTTCATGCCGGAGCGGGCGCTAGCGGGCCGGACCTCCGATGGGGCGGACGTCCCGCCCGCCGCGTGTCTCAGGGGGCAGGCTTTCGACGCCGATCGCACTGGCAGGAGAGGGGGCCTTCAAACCCGCCGCCCGTCATGGCCAGCAAGCCTTTGACGACTCACGCGTCGCTGTCGGAGTTGCACCCGCCGCGGCGGGTCGATACTACTCTCTTGCGGCCGGTCTCTTGCGGCCGGGCCGGAGATTCCTCCGTCCGTCTGTTCGCCCGCCGCGCGTTTGGGAGATTGTTGATGCGCACGTGTTGCCAGAGTGAAGCCCGCCCTCACTGCCGGGTCGCCGCCAGCGGCGCAAGCGGAGACTCTCGGAAAGCCGGCTTCACGCTCATCGAGTTGCTGGTGGTGATCGCCATCGTTGCTCTCCTGGTTGGCATCTTGGTGCCAGCACTCGCGAATGCAAGGAAGACGGCGAAGGCGATCAAGTGCGCAACCAACTTGAAGGGCCACGGATTGTCCTTCAACCTCTACGCGGGGGACTACAAGGGATGGAACCCGGTCATTCCGATCCAAAAAGAGGGCATCAAGGGCTTCCTCGATCCCGATCCGGCCGTCCGATTCCTGAGCCAGCAATGGCGCTACGGCGGCGTCGCTGGCATGTACAGCCTGTTTCAGAACCCGGACGGCGGGCTGACGACCGCCACCGGGGATTTTGGATACGTGGGCCCAACGGCTAGTTTCGATCCCGCCAAGCCACCCTTCTACGCTGTCTTTGCACTCGATGGGAATGGAACGGAGTTCCTAAAAACAAGGATTTACAAACCGCTGATGCACGGGTATCTCGATGGGTACGCCGCCCTGAGATGCCCGCTCCATGCAGTGGATTACGCCGTCACGAGCCCCGACAACGCGATGCGCGGGCTCAATAAGCCTGATGCCGACGTCCTTCCGGGCCTCACTTCCGGCGTGATTGCACTCAAGCAGGTTCGGGATCCGGGTGCGCAAACGGATGTGATTCGCTACAACGTTTCATATATCTACATCGCCGGATTCAAGTCCGACGAGCCCACCGTCATCAAGCCAGCCCCACTCTTTGGGGATGAGACGCGAGGGCTCGATGTCAGCGGCCGGGCGTGGTACGGCCGCGACACCGAGCGGCCGCTCGACGACATCAAGCCGGGCTTTCAATACCGCTGGGACGCGCACGGTGCAGAGGGTGCCCAGTACGTTTTTACTGACGGCCATGTCGAACTGGTGAAGTACAACGTCCAAGACACGTTTTTCACCACGAACAAGAGCACGTCTCAGAGCGTGAACGTGATCGACAACAATCGCAGCAAGCGCTTGCAGACGATCGACTGAACGGCAGGTGGCACGCCGGTTCTTCGCGGCGAAGCCGCGAAGACAGGCCCGGGGCACAACCCGCACCCGTGCACAGGCCGAAGCTCGCGGCAACCAACTTCAGAAGTCCGTCCCACCCTCACCCCACCAACTCATCCACCTTCAGCACCGCGCCGGGCGCGCTGGCATTCTCTCTCGCGCTGCCGCCCGCCCGCAGCGACAAAATCAGTGCCCGCAGGTCCGCCGGCAGCGGCGCCACCATCCGCATCGTCGCGCCGGTGGTCGGGTGGCGCAGCGTGAGCATCGCCGCGTGCAGGGCCTGATGCTTGATGAGCAACTTCTTCCCGTCGGGGCCCACCGTGCCCGGTATCGCCAGCGCCTTGCCCCCGTACATGCCGTCGCCCACCAAGGGAAACCCGCGGTGCGAGAAGTGTACGCGGATCTGGTGCGTGCGACCCGTCTTCAGTTCCACCTCCACCAGACTGAAGCACTCCGCCGGCTGCGCCGCGTCGCCGTACTCGCCCAAAACCCGGTACAGCGTGATCGCCTGCTTGCCCAGATGATCGTGCCGCACCACGTGCATCTCTCGATACCCCTTCTCGCGCGACATGTGCGGCCCCACCGGCACATCAATCACATCCACCGGCGGCACCACCAGCCCCTGCGCCACCGCCACATACCGCTTGTCCACCGTGCGGTTCATGAACTGCGCGGCGAGTTTCCAGTGGGCCTCATCGCTCTTGGCGAACACGATCACGCCCGTGGTGAAGCGATCAAGCCTGTGCACCACGCCCGGGCGGGCCGAGTGCAGGCCCACGCTGGAGAGTTGCCCGCCAACGCTGGACCGGAACCGGAAGTGATACGCGAGGGCGTTGAGCATGGTGCCGCGCGTGTGCGTGCGGGCCGGGTGCACGATGATGTCGGCCGCCTTGTTCAGGACGATCAGATGGTCATCCTCAAAGAGCACATCCAGCCCAATGTCCTGCGGCTCAAAGTCCTCCGACGGCGGCGGCGGCACCAGCACCTCCACCACATCGCCCACGCGAAGGTTGGTGCTCGCCTTGCCCGCGCGGCCGTTCACCAGCACGCCGCCCTCGTCAATCAACGCCTGCAGTTTCGTCCGGCTCATGAACGTGATGCGGTCCGTCAGATACTTATCCAGCCGCTTGTCCAGGTCCCTCTGCAGCGTGAACACCACCCGCTGCGGCTGGCCCGTGCTCTCTCCCGGCGCCACCGGCACCACCAGGCCGGTGTCGTCGTCGGCCCCGTCATCGGCAGCGCCTTCGTCCACATCGGCAACGGGCACGCTCGCGGGCGGCGCGGCCGCGGCCACCGGCGGCAAAGCAGGCACGCACGCCCCCGCGGGCGCATCTCGCGCCTTGCGAAAGACCGCCGCGGGGTCGATCTTGCCGTCCTGGCCGATCAGGTCGTGGCCGGGCACACTTTTCGGGTCGGGTGCCTTAGAACGCTGGTGTCGCGAGAACTTCGCCACGGTGGGCTCGCGTGCTCAGGGTTTCTTGGGTTCGGGCGCGGGGGGCGCGGGCGGCGCAGGCGGCGTGGCGGGCGGCGGTGTGGGCACGTTCGCCGCCGCATCGGGCGTCGCCATCGGCGTAACGCTCGTGGTCGGCTCCAGCGAGACGGCCCCCGGCGTGCCAAAGTCGATCGCTCCCAGCGGGCTGGCCGCGTCCGGGCCACCCGCGGGCGGCGGAACGGCCACGGGCTTGGTGGTCTTCACTTCCGCAGCCGCGTACAGGCGGGGCGCATTCTTCGCTTCGTCCATCGTGTCGATGCGTTTCTGGGCCGCGGCGGCCTGGGCGGGAAAATCAGCCTCGTTGCCCGCCAGCACCACCGCCTTCAACGTCGCCACGGCCTCGTCCCACTTCTCCATCGTCTCCTGCGCCGCCGCCATGCCGAACATCGCGGTGATCCGCAGTTGCTCCATGTGCCGCTTGCCGGCCAGTTGCTCGGCCACGAGCGCGTACTGCACCAGCGCGGCCTTGAGTTGCTCCGTCCGCCCCTCGGGCGTGAGCAGCGAATCCGCGCCCGTCAGTTCTCCCGCGGGTGTCAGGCCGCCGGGCTTCACGCCCTGCACGGCCGAGATGAACATCACGTCCGCCGCGGCCAGGCGTGCCTGCTGCGGAACGCCCAACTCGCTCGCGTGGGCCTCGGCGACCGCGAGCAGGCTGGCGGGGCTGCGCGACACACGCGCATCTTCCAGTTCCACCCACGCCTGATCGATCTGCGCGGCCCGGTTCTCCTGGTGGCGGCGGTAGAAGAAGAAGCCCATCGAGCAGATCGCCACCACCAGCAGGATGGGCGTGCCCCAGCGCCTGAGGAAGTCGATGAACTCGACGTTGTACTTGGCCTCCTCCAGGCCCGCCGACGACTGAATCTGCTTCTGGCGTTGGTCCATGTCCATGGGAGCATGAGTTTAGGCTCTGTCTAACGGCTGCCTGAGCCCGAAGGCAGCGGCCCACCCACGCCGGGAACCGCGCTACGCGCCCGTGGGCCGCGCGTACTTCAGCGTCACCCGTGTGCCGCCCTCGTCAAAGTCCACGCTCGACATGAAGGCCCGCATCAGCATGAGGCCGCGGCCCGAGGGGAGCTCGAGGTTCTCGTCGGCCGTGGGGTCGGGGACGGCCACGGGCACAAACCCCGGCCCCTGGTCCTTGATGCGGATGGTCACGTCGTCGGGACCCACGGCGTAGACCACCTCGATCGTGGTCGAATCGGGCAGGCCCCGGTGCCCGTGCTGAAAGGCGTTCACCAGCGCCTCTTCCAATGACAGCCGCACCGCAAACCGCGACGCCTCCGGATAGCGAAACTTGTCCACCGCCGCCAGCACCGTCGCATCAACCCGCTCAATCTCCGCGCGGCTGTGGGCCGGGTGCAGCACACCCCGATCGATCCCACCAGCCTCCCCCGTCGGCACGCTCACCGCGCGCCCTCACCGGCCGCGGGCGCGCCCTGGTCGGCCTGGCGCGGACGGGGCGGATACGGCGCTGGACGCATGCGGGTGTTCATCGGGAGCGAGTGCGGAGGTGAATGGGCCTGCGCCCGGCGGGCAGGCCGCACCGTGGCGGAGGCCCAAGGCCGGATCACTTGAACGACGCGAGGGCCTTGTCCACCGTCTCGTGAATCTCGAACACCTTGTTCAGGCGCGTGATCATGAACACCTGGTAGATCTGCGGGTCGATGTTCGCCAGCCGCAACTGGCCCTTCAGGCCCGTAACCCGCTTGTTGATCGTGATGAGCGTGCCCAGCGCGGCGGACGAGAGGTGGTCCACATCCTGAAAGTTGATCAGCAGTTTCGGGTTGGGCTCGGCCTCGATCAGGCCCTTCACCTCTTCGCCGATCTGCTGGATGTTGGCCTCATCAAGAATGTTGCGGTCGCGGAACTGCACCTGGATGATGCCGTTGTCGCGCTTGACCTTGAGACGGGACTCGCTGCTGGTGGGCACGAGAGGGCTCCTAGAGAACAACCAACCGGGCAAGGCCCATGCGTCCTGGTCTTGCCCCGAAAGTCTACACCGTCTCGCGGCCAAGGGAAGGAACAGGGCGCTGCCCCTTTGGGTGGCCCCGTCGGGTGGCCCCGTCGGGTGGTCCGGCGGTCCCCGCCGGTCCGGCCGAGTGGTCCGGCCGTCCCGGACGGCCGGAACGGCGCTTCGCCACTACGTTCACCGAGGCCCCGGCGCGAGTCCGGGCCCCTTTCCCATCACACGTGCATTTCAACAGCCATGCCCATCAGGCCAGTGCTGGCTCACCGGGCTCACCCGGCTCACCGCGCACGCACGCCGGCGCACACGCATCATCGAGCACGGGTGCGCCCTCCACGTAGATTCGCTCGCGAGGGTGCTCGCCCCACCCGGAATCGGTATCAGTTGTACCGCCTCAGCACGCCGCGCACGATCCCCTGCACCTTGCAGTCCCGCACCATGATTGGCGCGAATGCCGGGTTGGCGGGCTGGAGCCGCACCTGGTCCGCCTCCTTGAAGAACGTCTTGAGCGTGGTCTCGCCGTTGGGCAGCAGGGCCACTACCCGGTCGCCGTTGCCGGCCACATCGGTGCGTTCGATCAGCACAAAGTCGCCGTCCAGAATGCCCTCATCCCTCATGCTGTCGCCCTGCACTTTGAGCGCGAACGTGGAAGAGGCCTTGCCCGAGCGCGGCGCCAGCACCGCGGCGATATCCAGTTCATCCTGCTCGGCCACCTTCTCGATCGGGTTGCCCGCGGCGATCTTGCCCACCAGCGGGAACCGCATGGGCCGGCTCTCGTCGGGCACGGCCACGCCCTCAGCGATCGACAAAGAGCGAGCCTTGTTCGCCTCGCGCACGAGCGCGCCCTTCTTGATGAGCGCCTCGACGTGCTCGAACACGGTGACCTTGCTCACGCCGATCTCGTCGGCGAGTTCCTGCATCGTCGGCGAATAGCCGTGGCGCACCCGCCAGTCGCGGATCAGGGAGAGAATGCGGAGTTGCTTGGGCGTGAGGTTCATAGGTAAAACCCTCCATCATCAGGCCGCACATCGGCCTGCCTTGCGCCGCCGACATGCCGGCAGCGCGGCCGAGCCAATCGGCAACCGTGGGTGAAACAACGTGCGTGAGCGACGGCGCCACCCGGCCCGCGGAGGCCCGGCACGCCGACGCGACAAGACGCAGCGACGAACGCTGCCGCGAGAGCAGCCACACCGACGCCAGCAGTTCTGATGCCCGCCGCTGAACCAACCGGTGCATCGACCGTTCCGCCGCAACGCCCTGCCCCCGCGCCTGCCCCCCGGCCCCGCCCGTTCCCGCATCGCTCAGCAGCGCCACCGCCGCGTCGGCCAGGGCTTCGCCTCGCGGCGGAACATCCAGAGTCGCCCCGGGCGTAGACATGTACGGAACGAAAAAAGCCCCGCCCGGCCCCAGGCACACCACCGGTGTCGGATCGCGCGGTGCGGCTTCCGTTGGCTGACCGGCCGCCAACCCGGTGCTCGCGGACATCACCGAACTGAGTCGGGAAAAAGTCGCCATCGCGTTCTGCCTCGAAGAAGCCGAACGGGTTCCACCCAGACCGGAAACACCGAACGCACTCCGCGTTCGCGCCGGCTTCGGCCGGCAGATATCCCTTCACAAGATCGACGACTCGGTTCGACATTCGCTAGTTTCCACGAGCAGGTGTTTGGTAAAGGATAGCCAATCATCGACCACACGGCAAGGGATATGCACAAAATGTTTTGGTTCGAGTAGGGTAGGGCATTCACTGCTGCAAACGTGCGACACGGCCCGCAATCTCCCCGCGCCATCACCAGAAACTCGTGCGTAAAATCAGTAGTTTCAGACACTTACGCATCATGCAACTCGCTCAAACCGCGACCCCACGCGCCGCACCAGCCGCCGCAGTTCCAGCATCGTCAGGTCCGCGCGCACGCTCGCCGCATCTCGGTCGAGCACACGCGACAGGTCATCCGCGCTCAGGGGGCCCACCAGGGTCTCCAGCACGTGCGTCTGCGCGGGCGAGAGCCCAAGCGAAGGCACGGCGTTTGTTCGCGCCCCCGCAGACGCGCCGCCCGTCTCCGTTATCGCCTGCTCTGCAAACAGCGCGTTCGCCAGAGCGTTCGCCTCCCCGCGCGGCGCGTTGAACGTGTTCCGTGCGGGTTGCTCCAGTTGGTTCAGCACATCCGTGGGGTCCAGCACCAGCGTCGCTGCGCCCTCGCGGAGCAGCTCGTTCGAGCCGCCCGACGAGGGCGCGTTCACACGGTCCGGCACCGCAAACACCTCGCGCCCGTGCTCGCCCGCGGCCAGCCGCGCCGTGATCAACGCCCCCGAGCCCAGCCCCGCCTCCACCACGAGCACGCCCAGCGACATGCCGGAAATAATCCGGTTGCGGGCCGGGAAGTTCTCCGCCGATGGCGGCGTGTTGAGCGGCAGTTCGGAGATCAGCGCGCCACCACCGCCCGCGATCTCATCGAACAGGGCGGTGTTCTCTTCCGGGTACACGTGCGCCAGGCCGCACCCCAGCACCGCCACCGTTCGCCCTTGCACTCGCAGGGCCGCGTGATGGGCCGCCGAGTCGATGCCCCGCGCCCCGCCCGACACGATCGTGAGCCCCGCCGAAGCCAGAAAGCCCGCGAAACGCGCCGCCTGCTCGGTGCCGTAAAGCGTGCAGCGGCGCGAGCCCACCACCGCCACGGGATAGCGGTCCCTTCCCGCCGTCGGGTCGCAATCCAGCCCGCCGCGCACGTACAGCAGCGGCGGCGCATCCGGGAGTTGATCCAGCAAGTGCGGATACTCAGGGCTGCCTCGTGCGATCAGCGACACACGCAACCGCTCCGCCAGCGCCAGTTCCTTCTCCAGCGCCACCGCCGACTCCGTGAGCGCCTTCGCCACCGCCGCGGCACGCTCCGGCCCGATGCCCTTCACCGCCCGCCACGTGCTTGCCGGCGCGCCCAGCGCCTTCGCCGGCGTGCCGAACGCGGCCAGCAGTCGGCCCACCAACACCGGTCCCAGGCCCGGCAGCAGTGTGAGCCGCAGAACATCGCGCGTGAAATCGTCCGGCCTGGCCATGGCCAGAGTGTAGTGAGAAGGGTTTTGTGCGGGAAGGTGCCCGCGCCCCGCGCGAAAGTGGGCCGCCAGCCGTACACACGCCGATATCCGCACGATGAACAGCGTGATTTCCGGCACAGACCCCGCGGGGCCGCGGCTCCGTTTGGTGCCCCTCGCCCTCGTCGCGACGGCCCTGCTCACCGCGATTGCAGGGTGCGGCACGTCCTTCCTCGATTCCAAGCAGGCGTCCGCATCCACCTCGCCCGCCGCGCGCCCCGGCACCACCGTGCGCACATCCAGCGGTGTCCCCGGCCCCATCGGCGTGCCACGAGCCGTCATTCCCGGCATCGCCGGCGAGCCCGACCTGCGCGTGCGATTGGCCGAAGCCGCCTCCACCGCCACGCTCACCAGCACCGTTCGCTCCGTCTGGATCAGCGGCGGCGGCAACCGGCCCGCGGCACGCATGATCGGCCCCGTACACGCCAGACTCAGCGCAGGCGGGTGGGAGTTCACCGACGCCGCCGGCCTCATCGCCAGGTTCGATCGCACCGCCACCGTCGAAACGGCGGCGGAAGAGGGCATCGTCGGCCCGGCTGTTGGAGAGGGCGGCCGCTTCGCGCCCTCGGCTCCGTCCGTCAGCGTGCGTGCGGCCAGCAGCGCCCCCGCCGCCACGCCCGCCAGCGTGATCCTCAACGGCAAGCGCTACGCGGGCGCCGTCCGCTTCGTGCCCCGCAGTGAAGTCTCCGTTCGGGCCTTCGACGTGATCGAGACCGTGGACCTTGAAGACTACCTCAAGGGCGTGGTGGCCGCCGAGATGTTCAGCAAGTGGCCGCTCGCGGCCTATCAGGCCCAGGCCGTTTCAGCCCGTAGTTACGCCATGCACGAGCGCGATCGTGCCCGCCGCGCGGGCCAGCAGTTCGACATCGATGCCAACACCAAAGACCAGGCCTACGCGGGCCTCAACGAGCGCAGCGAGATCGTCCGCGCCGTCGACAGCACGCGCGGCGTGCTGCTCACCTGGGGCGGCGGCGTGCTTCGCAGTTACTTCCACAGCACCTGCGGCGGCCGCGCCGCCAGTTCCGCCGACACCTGGCCCACCGCGGGCGGCAGCACCTTCAACCAGGCCGGGCCGATCCAGGCCCAGAAGCGCGAGTGGGCCTGCAACGGCGCCACCTACTACCGCTGGTCCACCGTGCGCACGCGCCAGGAACTCCTCCAACGCTTCACGGCCTTCGGCGCCGAACGCGGCACACCCCTGCGCAGTCTCACGGGCATCGAGTCCATCATCCCCACCAGCACCAACGCCGCGGGCCGCCCCAGCCGCTACCTCGTGATGCAGCCCGGCGGGCAGACGTACACGCTCACCGCCGAGGAACTCCGCCGCGCCTGCAACCAGGAAGTGGGCACGCAGCCCCCCATCTCCGCCGTCAACAGGGTCAACTCCGGCGACATGGAAGTCGCGGTGAACGGCAACACCATCTCCATCACCGGGCGCGGCTACGGCCACGGCGTGGGCCTCTGCCAGTGGTGCGCCAAGGGCTTCGCCGACAAGGGCGAAACCTGGCAGGCCATCCTCACACGCTTCTACCCCGGCGCCAGGGTCGAACGGGCGTACTGAACCGCCCGCTCCCCCGCTCACTTGATGAACAGCAGATCGCGGTACTTGGGCATCGGCCACAGGTCGTCGGCCACGATCCGCTCGAGATCATCGCCCGCGTCGCGCACCTTGGCCATCGCGGGCTTCACGTGGTCGCGCAGGTGCCGCGCGTGAACCAGCGGGTCGTCCGACCCGTGATGGTTCACGGCCTTCTCGAGTTTGTCCGCTGCGGTGGTGAACGTCTCCACCAGTTCAACGAACGTCTCCAGCGACGCGCGCTGGGCCGAACAATCCACATCCGCCGCCTGCGTCGCCGACACCGTCTCCGCCAGCCGGTGCTGGTGCGCCAGCGCCGCGGGCAGGATCATCGTCCGGGCCATGCCCAGCATCGTCTCCGCCTCGATCGTCACCTGCTTGGCGTACTTCTCCAGGAAGATGTACGCGCGGCTCTCCGTCTCCGCCTTGGTCAGCACCTTGTAGCGGCTCATCAGGTCCGTGGCCTTCTTGCTCTTGAACACCGGCAGCGCATCCACGCTGTCGCGCAGGTGCGGCAGGCCGCGCCTCTCGGCCTCCTTGTGCCACGCGGCCGAGTAGCCGTCGCCGTTGAACACCACCCGCTTGTGCTGCTTGATGAGTTTCTTGAGCACGTCCAGCACCACCGCCGTCACCCTCTGCGGCGTGGGGCTCTTGCCCACGCCCTTCTCCAGGTGCGTGGCGATAAAGTCCAGACTCTCCGCCACCGCCGCGTTCAGCACCGTGTTGGGCCACGCCGAGGCCTGGCTCGAACCCACCGCCCGGAACTCAAACTTGTTGCCCGTGAAGGCGAACGGGCTCGTCCGGTTCCGATCGCCCGCATCGCGCGGCAGCAGCGGCAACTGGTGCGTGCCCAGGTTCAGATTGCCCCCCTTGATGGTGCGCTTGGCCGCGCCCTTCTCCAACTGGTCCATGATGTCGGTCAGCATGTCGCCCAGGAAGATGGACATGATCGCCGGCGGGGCCTCGTTGGCCCCCAGGCGGTGGTCGTTGCTGGCCCCGGCGATGCTCGCCCGCAGCATGTCGGCGTGCAGGTCCACCGCACGCATCACGGCGCACACAAAGGTGATGAACTGCAGGTTCGTGTGCGTGTCCACGCGCGGGTCCAGCAGGTTCACGCCCGTGTCGGTCGACATGCTCCAGTTGTTGTGCTTGCCGCTGCCGTTGATCCCCGCGAAGGGCTTCTCGTGCAGAATCGCCTGCAGGCCGAAACGCGGCGCCACCCGCTTGAGCGCCTCCATCGTCAGCATCTGGTGGTCGCACGCCACGTTCGTGGTCTCAAAGATGGGAGCGAGTTCGTACTGCCCCGGGGCCACCTCGTTGTGGCGCGTCTTCACGGGAACGCCCAGGCGGAAGAGCTCCCGCTCGCACTCGGTCATGTACGAAAGCACACGGGCCGGGATCGACCCGAAGTAGTGGTCCTCGAGTTGCTGCCCCTTCGGCGGCCGCGCGCCGAACAGCGTGCGGTCGCACGTGAGCAGGTCCGGGCGTGCGTAGAACAGCGTCCGGTCCACCAGGAAATACTCCTGCTCAGGCCCGAGTGTCGTCACCACCCGCCCCACGCCCTTGTCGGTGCCGAACACCGCCAGCACACGCATCGCCTGCTTGCTCAGCGCATCCACGCTCCGCAGCAGCGGCGTCTTCTTGTCCAGAGCCTCGCCGTTCCACGACACGAACGCCGTGGGAATGCACAGCGTTACGTTCTCGCCCGAGCGGTTCAGGAACACCGGGCTGGTGGGGTCCCACGCCGTGTAGCCGCGGGCCTCGAACGTGGCCCGCAACCCGCCCGAAGGAAAACTGCTCGCGTCCGGCTCGCCCTGCACCAGCGCCGAACCCGAAAACTGCGTGATCGCACCCCCCAGCCCGTCGGGCGAGATGAACGAATCGTGCTTCTCCGCCGTCAGGCCCGTCAGCGGCTGGAACCAGTGCGTGTAGTGCGTCGCGCCGCGGTCGTTGGCCCAGTCCTTCATCGCCGCGGCCACCACGTCGGCCAACTCCACGTCCAGTTTCTCGCCGTTCTTCACCGTCCGCATCAACCGCTGGAAAATGTCCTTGGGCAGGCGCTCCTTCATCGTGCGCTCGCTGAACACGTCGCAGCCGAACAGGTCCTCGACCCGTTCATCAACGACACGCGCCGGCACGACCGGATCGCGCCACGCGGTCGCTGCGGCAATGGCCGTACTCCGAGACTGAATGAGGCTCATGGTGAACTCCGTTTCGTTGTCCGCACCGGGCCATGACGGGAAGGGGGCCGGGGCGGGAGGGATGCTGAGGAAGAAGGAACTATGCGTCAAAGGTTACCGGACCTGCCGGCCGATGCCGCCGGGGGCCGATCCCCCGCGGTCTCATCGACCTGAACCGGTGATGATTGGAGGGCAGACCCAGCCGTTCTACGGCGATTGTGGTGAACTTGGCGGCGCTCGCTCCCACCCCGTGCCCACCCGCTACCGTCCGGGCATGGATGTCCACGTCAACGGCCACCCCCATCCCCTCCCGTCCGGCTCCACCATCGCCACCCTGCTGGAGTCCCTGGGCCTGGCCCGCCAGGCCTGCGCCGTGGAAGTGAACAAGGAACTGGTGCCCAGGAACCAGCACCCCGGCCGCGAACTGGCCGCGGGAGACCGGGTGGAAGTGGTCACGCTCGTGGGCGGGGGCTGAACAGCCTGGCTCTGTCGGCGCGGCTACAACTTCATCGCGTCCTCGCGCGTGGCCACGATCCTGAACACCATCTCCAACTTGGCGATCTCGAAGATCGACCGCACCCGGTCCGTGAGGTTGCACAGGATGAGCACGGTGCGGGTCTTGCGGGCCACCTGCATCGCCTCCACCAACGTCGCCACGCCCGACGAATCCATGTAAGGCACGCCCGAAAGATCAACCACCACGCGCATGGGCCGCCCCTCATGCACCT
>CAZNEU010000002.1:0-2223 GCA_964571915.1 uncultured Phycisphaeraceae bacterium | reverse complement strand
GCCCCGGAACTCCGGGGCCTCTTCGTTTTTGACCAGTGCCACCAGTCCTCCGGGTCCTCGTGGCACAGCCGTTCAGGCTGTGGCTCCAGAACTCGTGCAACGGGGCGGGCGCGGGTGGGGTGGTCCGGTAGGACACAGCCTGAAAGGCTGTGCCACGAGACTTGGTAGTGGATTTCAACAGAGCAACCTCAGGCCTCAATACCGCGGCACGCTCGCATCAATGTCGATCGACCACAGGTCGATCCCGCCCACCAGCGAACGGGCGTTGGTGAAGCCCACCTGCCTCAGGGCGTAGGCCACCCTGAGCGAGCGCACGCCGTGGTGGCACTGGATGATGATCGGGCGGGTGCGGTCGGCCGGGTCGCCTTCCAGTTCGTCGGCCCGCTCCAGCACGCGGTCCATGGGGATGTGGAGGGAGCCATCAATCCGGCAGAGTGCCCATTCATCGTCGCGTCGGCAATCCAGCAGCAGCGGCCGCGCGGCATCGGTTGCGGGCAGGGCCAGCAGGCGCCGGGCCTCGCGCGGCGAGACCTCGAAGCCCTCCTTGACCGTGTAGCCGACGGGCAGGCCGCGGGCATCGAGCGGCGGCGGGGGCGGGGGGGGCGGGGGTGGGCTTGATGGGGAGGCGGGCATTGCCGGATCGTACACGCGCCGCGATCACGGGCGGCCATCAAGGCTTGGGTGGCTGGTCGCTGGGAATCCACCGGCCGTCCTTGAACATCCAGTAGCCCGGGGGAATGGCGGGGGGGGCGGAGATGGCGGGAGTGGCGGCGGGAGGGGGCGCGGCAGGCCCGAGCGGGGCGGCATCGGGGGCGTGCTCGCCCGGCAGAGGTGCGGGTGTGGGCGGCAGCGAGATGGCGGCGGACCAGGCGCTTGGCACCCGTTGGCGAGGGCGGTTTGGGTTATCGGGCGCGTGGTCGGAGTTGAAGGGGGAGGTCAGCAGGGCACGGGCGGGCATCAGGCCCAGGTCAAAGGCCGCCCACAGGGGCGCGGCGAAGCCCTCGACGATCTCCTGCCCCGCGGAGCCTCGGGTGGAAAGGTCCAGGGAGGATTCGGCGGTGGGGTAGTGGCCGCGCTGGCGGGCGAGTGTGTCGGTGGAGGCGAGGGTGAGCGGGCGGTAGGTGGGCTGGTGGGCGGGGCTGTCGAGGGGGACGGAGAAGCGGGCGACGGCCCAGTGGTCTCGTGCGAAGGAGTTGGGGGCGAGCGAGGGCGCATCGGGCACGCCGACCTGGGCGGTGCGGATGCCGGTGCGGGTGTCGTGGGTGAGGGCGGAAAGCGTGAGGCTGCCGCCGAGCGCGTTGGAGTTGTTCTGGGGTGCGAAGCAGCCGGGGAGCGCGCAGCCGGCGAGGGCGAGCGCGATTGGAAAAACGCAGCGTGGTGCGGCGGGGATCATGAGGGCGAGTGTATCGCGCTGGCGATGGTGCGGGTCGGCGGACCCCACGCAAGCGCGGCGGACGGGACGTCCGCCCCACCAGAGCCCGGCCCACCAAAGTCAGTCCCACCAAAGTGCGGTACACTTGGCACCCCTGGGCCAGCGCGAGCGCTGTGCCGGGGCGAGGGGCCGCTACCGCGTGGGTGATTTTCTTCAGACGCTGATCACCGCCGTGGCCGTGGGGAGCCTGTACGCGCTGATCGCGCTGGGCTACACGATGGTGTACGGGATTCTGAAGTTCATCAACTTTGCGCACTCGGACATCGTGGTGCTGGGGGCGTGGATCAGTTACACGTTGGCCGGCAAACTGCTCTCCGGGCAGGCGCCCGGCGAGCCGATTGCGTGGTGGGTGGGCGGTGTGATTCTGCTGGCGGCCATGGCGGGGTGCGCGCTGGTGGGCTTCACGGTGGAGCGGCTGGCGTACAAGCCGCTGCGCCGGTCGCCACGGCTGAACGTGCTGATTACGGCGATCGGCGTGAGTCTGCTGCTGCAGAACACGGGGCAGTTGCGGTGGGTGTTCGGCACGCAGCCCGCTTCCATGCCAGCGCTGCTGCCGGATGTGACGCTGGCGACGGTGGCGGGTGTGAAACTCGCGCTGGTGGACGTGGTGATTACCGGCACGGCCGTGGTGCTGATGACGCTCTTGCAGGTGCTGGTGTTTCGCACCAAGATCGGCGCGGCGATGCGGGCGGTGAGTTTCAACACGGACCATGCCGCGCTGATGGGGATTTCGGTGAACCGGGTGATCTCGATGACGTTCGTGATCGGGACGGCGCTGGCGGCGGCGGCGG
>CAZNEU010000001.1:0-8755 GCA_964571915.1 uncultured Phycisphaeraceae bacterium | reverse complement strand
ACAGCGAGAAGATCATCGGCGACCACGTCGGCGCCCACCCCACCAAGCGCCACCGCTGCGTCCTCGCCACCAAGTTCATGGGCAACATGCACCCCGGCGACCCCAACGCCGGCGGCGCGCACCGCAAGGCCATCCACCTGCAGTTGGAGGAGTCGCTCCGCCGCCTCCAGACCGACTACGTGGACCTCTACTGGATGCACTTCGAGGACCCATTCACGCCCATCGAGGAGACCATGCGCACGCTCGACGACCTGGTGAGCGCGGGCAAGGTGCGCTACATCGGCTTCTCCGACACGCCCGCGTGGAAGTGCGTGCAGGCCCAGATGATCGCCCACTTCCGCAACTGGACACCGCTGGTCGCGCTCCAGATCGAGTACTCGCTGCTGGAGCGGACGGTCGAGGGTGCGCTCATCCCCATGGCGATGGAGATGAACATGGGCGTTACGCCGTGGTCGCCGCTCAAGGGCGGGATTCTCTCCGGCAAGTACACGCGTGAGAACGCCGCGGCACAGAAGGCCAGCCGCGGCGAGTGGGTGACCAAGGCCCTCAACGACCGGTCCTACGCCGTGGTCGAGGCGCTGCTGGCGATCTCCAGGCAGGTGAACGCCACGCCCAGCCAGATCGCCCTGGCGTGGGTGAACGCACGCCTGGGCGTCACGAGCACGATCATCGGCGTGCGGACCCTCGAGCAACTCAACGACAATGTCAAGGCACTGGACGTGCATCTGCTCCCCGAGCACATGGCGAAACTCGACGAACTCACGCGCCCGGTCTTCCACTTCCCCTTCGATTTTCTCAAGAACGTGCGCCCGGTCTTTCAGGGCGGGGCCACCATCAACGGTGAGACCAGCGAGCCGTGGGCCCTGGGGCCAAAGAACGAAACGGACCACCATTGAGCGTCGCCGGTGCCGATGCGCAGTCGCGCCCTCGCGCCTATCCTCTGCCCCGCAGTGAAACGGGCCTTCGCCAAGTCGGGCGGCCGCTTTCGGCACGCCCCCCCGTCAGCGCGGTTGGGAGTTTGGTCTATGTACGCTATCATTGAAGAAGGCGGCGGTCAACGCGTCGTCCGCAAAGACGAGGTCATCCTCGTAGACCTGCTGGAACACGGCGAGGTCGCCCCCGGCAAATCCATCACGTTCGACAAGGTCCTCTGCATCGGCCCCGGCGACGGCACCGCGGCCGCCAAGGTCGGTGCGCCGTACGTCGTGGGTGCTTCCGTAACCTGCGAGATTCTCGACCCGGAGGTGAAGGGCGAGAAACTCTTCATCCACAAGTTCCGCCGCCGCAAGGGCTACCGCCGCAAGACCGGCCACCGCCAGCGCTACTCGCAGGTGAAGGTTACCGCAATCCAGGGCTGAGGCCGGGATCGGTTCCAAACACGCAAGAACGAGAACGCCGCGGCTTCAAAGCCGTGGCGTTTTCGCTTTTTCTGGAAGTGGAGCGGAGGAGAGTCGAACTCCCGACCTCTTCATTGCGAACGAAGCGCTCTACCAACTGAGCTACCGCCCCGACAGGCCACAGAGTATACCCGCAACAGGCCGGTTTTCCGCCCCCGCACGCGGCCGCGCAGGGCCTCAACCGCCCGTCGTTCGTGCCGCCGAACCTGCCGTGCGTGTACGGCGTATCACTATCTTGCAACACGGTTGCATTTGTGCGGACGCCGTGCAAGGATTCCCCGATGGCAATGCGAAGGCTCAAAGTGGCGGTGGTCGCGGTGGTGAGCCTGTGCGCCCCGGCACTCGGCCGGGCCGCGCCGGAGCCCGCCGCGCCCCTGCGCTGCGTGGTGAGCATCGCGCCCCTCGCTGGGCTGGTTGCCCCACTGATTGAAGCCGCCTCGCCCGGTGCGCGCGTCGAAGTCCTGATTCCTGCGGGTGTCAGCGAGCACGGCTACGAGCCCACACCCGCGCAGGTGGCGGCGCTCGCTCGCGCCGACCTGGTCGTGCTCGTGGGTCTGGGCCTCGAACGGGCGATCGAGCGCGCCGCCCGCGAACGCCCGGATTTCGTCGGTCGCGCGGCGGTCTTCGCCGAGGTGGCCGGAATCGCCCCGACGAACCCCCCGCATGGCCCGGCCGCGGGCCACGACCACGAGGCCGGCGACTGCGACCACGGGTCCACCGACCCGCACCTGTGGCTTGATCCCGCGCTCGCGATGAAACTCGTCTCCCACGTGTACGACATGCTCCTCGCTCGCCTTGCCGAGCCACACGGGTCGCCATGCCGCGCGGCCCTGAGGGTGGCCGCGGATCAACTCGTGGCCGAGTTGCAAACCCTGGACGCCCAGTACGCCGCCGCCCTCGCCCCGCACGCGGGCAAGCCCGTGGTGGTCGCACACGATGCCTGGGGCTTCCTCGCTCGCCGCTATGCCCTCGAGTTCGTGCCCATCAGCGGCCTGAGCGCCGGTGAGCCCACACCCGGCGCCCTCGCCAACGCGGTGGACGTGGTCAAGCGCCGCGGGCTCACGAGCGTGTACGTGCAGCCGCAACTCTCGCCCGCGGCCGTACGGCGCATCGCCGCGGCCACGGGCACCACGGTGCGCACGCTGGACCCACTTGGGACCGGCGACTACTTCGCATTCATGCGTGCCAACCTCGACGCGCTCGTCGCGGGCTTCGAGCCGCGGGGCGCGCCCGCGAGCGACGCGAAGGACGCAACTCGCTAACCTGCTCGCGTGATGGACCAGAACCACGTGCCAACCCCGGCTGTTGAGTTCGAGAACGTCTCGTACACCTACCCCGGCGGCCGGGGGGAGGCGCATGGAGCAGAACACGCCGGGATGGACGGCGAGTTGCCCGCGCTCGAAGACGTGTCGCTCAGCGTGGCCGAGGGTGAGCGGCTGGGCGTGCTCGGCCCCAACGGCGGCGGCAAGAGCACGTTTCTCAAACTCCTGATGGGTTTCCTGGCACCGGCATCAGGACGCGTGCGCGTGTTTGGCGGCTCGCCCGGCGCGGCCCGCCGCAACGGCCTGGTCGGCTACGTTGCGCAGCGGCCTGATGCCGCGCTCGCCATGCCGCTCTCTGTGCGCGAGGTGGTTCGGCTTGCGGCCACATGGGACCGCCCGCCGTGGCGGGGCCTGAGCGCGGCTGAGTCGGCGTGGCTGGACACGTTGCTCGAACTCGTCGGGATCGCGGACCTGGCCCACAGGCACATCGGTTCGCTCTCGGGCGGGCAGTTGCAGCGGGCCCTCATCGCGCGGGCGCTCTTTCCCAGGCCGCGCATTCTGGTGCTGGATGAGCCGACCGTGGGTATCGACACGGTGGGCCAGCAGCAGTTCGCCGACCTGCTGGACCGTGTTCACGCCGAACTTCGACCCACGATGATCGTCGTGAGCCACGACCTGCGGGCCATCACGGCCTCCAGCGACCGCGTGGCCTGCCTGGCACGCCGCCTGCACAGCCACACGGCCCCGGCCGGGCTTACGCCCGAGGTGATCGCCGAAGTATTCAGCCACGATGTGCTTGGCCTGGGCACGCGCGGCATGGGCGGCGCGGGCACACCCCTGCACGTTCACGCCCACGCCGCGGCAGATTGCCCGCAGTGCGGCCACGACGACCCGCAGAATCGCGGCCCCGCGGGCGGCACGGGAGCGGCCTCGTGAAAACACTCGAGTATCTGGCCGACCCTATGCTGCGGGCGTTGTACCTGCCCGCGATCCTCGCCGGGCTGGCCGTGGCCATCACGTGCAGCCTCGTGTCGGTTCTCGTGGTCGTCAAGCGGCTGGGCTTCGTGGGCCAGGGCATCAGCCACTCGGCCTTCGGCGGCATTGGCGTGGCATCGCTGCTGGCCGCGTACGGCGTGCTGGAGACGGGCGGCGCGGCGGAGATGCTGGTGGTCGGCATCTTCTGCATCGGCGCGGCGGTCGGCATGGCTCTCGTCGGTCGGGGCCGCACCACACCTGAAGACACGGCGATCGGCCTGTTCCTCGTCGCCAGCATGGCCCTGGGGGCAATCCTTGTGCAGGTGGCACGCCAGCACGCCATTGGCGCGGGCCGGCCCGCGGATGTCCGCTCGTGGGAGTCGATTTTGTTCGGGTCCGTGCTGCTCGTGAGCCGCGCGGAGGTGCTCGCGGCGTGGGTGGTGCTTGCGGGTGCGGCCGCGTCGCTCTGGGCGGCGCGCCGGCCCCTGCTCCTGTGGGCCTTTGATGAAGACGCGGCCCGTTCCGCGGGCCTCCCCACGCGGCTTGTGCGGGCGGGCCTGCTGGCCCTGCTCGCGGTCGTGGTGGTGACCACCATGAAGGTTGCGGGCGTGGTGCTGGCCTCAGCGCTCATCGTGCTGCCGGGGGCGACGGCGCTGCGCCTGTCAACGCGCCTCCGGGCCGTGCTGCTGCTCTCGGTCGCGTCGGCGGTGCTGGGGATGGCGCTGGGCCTGGTGCTGAGTTTCGAACTCTCGTGGCAGCCGGGTCCGTGCATTGCCCTGGCGCAGACAGCGTTGTTCGTGCTGGCGGCGCTCGCGGGGGCCAGGCGCGGCGGCTGAGCCCTACGCTGGCCCATCATGAAAGCCGAGACCCTGCTGGCCGAGTTTGACCGCCTTCGCAAGGACACGACCAAAGACGAGACCGATCTGGAGCACCTCACGCTCCACCATGTGTTCTGCTTCCTGTCGTACAAAATGACCGAGTTCCGGGCCTATGTGGAGGCCGAGAACAAGAAAGGGACGTTCGCGGCCTACGACGAGAAAGCCTGACACGCGGGCAAGGCGGGGGGCGAGCGATGCGTACCGTGAAACTGGGCAAGGTGGCGGGCTGGGGCCGGCCAGTTTGGCCGCAGGCAGGGGGCGCGTGTCCGCCCCCTCCGAGATATCCACCGGGTGGGAAACCGCTTGACGACTTGCGGCGTATACGCCATAGTCTTTTCTTGCTGAGCGCGACCGACGGGCGGACACACTCGAACCCGACCCGCGGCCAGCAAAGCGACGACCGGAGCGGTGATCAACCGCTGCGGGCGATGTGCCGCGGGCGACGGTCTGCGGAGGGAGGCTTGGCGGCCGGCGACATCACCGGCGGCGGCTGGGCGGGTGTTGGTGCTTTGAAAGGAGGTGATCCAGTGTCGATCAATGGATGTACGAAGGGGCTGCGCCTGTAAAACAGGCAGCTCGACGGAGCTCGCCGTCTGCCCGCGTGGCGGAAGGCGCAGCCCGCATGAACAATGCGCAACCCGCCGGGGGCAACTCCGGCGGGTTGTTTGCTTTAACGACACCCGCGGGCCCCGCGTGTACCATGCCCGTGCATGGCCGGTACGTCGCAGGAAACCAAGGTGCCCACGGCGGTGCCCACGCAGGGCGCGGCGCACGAGCCGGGTGGCGTAAGTGCGCCACCCGCAAAGTCCGTCTGGCGGGTTGACCGTATTATTCGCCAAGGCCTTCGACGTGCGCGTGTGCTGCTGCGGCCGGGCGGCGGCGGGCGCACAATCCTGAGTGTGTACCAGCATGTGCAGGGCTTTCTGGGCCTGGCGGAAGCGGAGTTCCTGTACGACGCGGGACGCGGCCAACAGGCCATCGTCGAGATCGGTTCGTACCGCGGCAAGTCCACGTGCTTGCTGGCCTCTGCCTCGGCCGGTGTGGGCGGAACGGTGTACGCGATCGACCCGCACATCACCACGGGCGACGATGCCGAGGGGCTGTACGGGCGGGCCGACCACGAGGCGCTCCTGGCGAACCTGAAGCGATACGGCGTAGACCAACGGGTGGTGCCGATCGAGCGCATGTCCATCGATGCGCGCGCCGCATGGGGCGACAAGGCCATCGACTTCCTGTGGATCGACGGCGACCATACATACGAGGGGATCGATGCCGATCTGCGGGCGTGGGTCGGCCTGGTGCGGCCGGGCGGCCTGATCGCGGCACACGATCATCGCGATCAGTTTCCGGGCGTTGCTCGCGCGTGGGCCGGGTTTATCGCGAGAGACGCTCGCGTGGCCCGCCACGGGCTTGTGCGGTCCATCGCGTGGGCGCGCCTGAGGCGGTAAACTCGGTCCTATGCCCTTGACGATTGCCGCGATCGCTCTGGTTTGTGCCCTCATCGCGCTGGTGCTCGGCCAGCAGCAGCACACGCGCACCCGCCGGCGCCTGGCCACGCTGGCGCAGGCGGAGGTGGTGGCGAGGCGGTCTGCCGCGCACGCGATGGCATGGGTCGCGACCGAGCGGCTGCACAGGGCGGGTCGTGCGGCGCGGTATCCGGTCGATTTTCGCGCCGATTTCTCGGAAGACGTGCTGCTCTTCCACCTCTTTGAAGGACGGCTTGAGGGCACCTGCGTGGAGTGCGGTGCCTTCGACGGGCTTGCCGCGAGCGTGTCCTACGCGTTCGATGCCGTAGGGTGGAAGACGATCCTCATCGAGGCCTCGCCCAGCGCCGCGGCGCTCTGTGCCAGGAACCGCCCTGAGAGCCGCGTGGTCCACGGTGCCGCATCCGGGCACGGCGCCCCCGGACCGCTGCGGTTTGTCGAGGTTGTTCCGGCGGCGAGCGAGCACGTCGCCAACGGTGATCCTGCGGCGAAGCCCAACTCCTTCGTGCTTGGTGCCAAGACACCAAAGCGGATTCCCGGTTCGCACCGGCAGAACGTGGTGGACGTGCCGCGCGTAACGATGGACGAGGTGCTTGCGGGGGAGGGCGCGTTCATCGACCTGGCCGTCATCGACGTGGAGGGGCACGAGATGGACCTGTTTGACGGGTGGAACTTCGCCACCTGCTGTCCGCGCGTGCTGGTGGTGGAGGAAGACCCGCCCGGCGGACGGCCTGAACTGGTCGCCCTGTTGGAAGGTCGCGGCATGGTGAGCGTGGGGTGGCGCGGCGGGAACCGGATCATGGTTCACCAGAGCCAGCCCGACCTGCTCGCGCGGGCACGCCTCCTCATGTCCGCGTAGCCGCCGCGTGGCGGGTGCGGATGAAGGCGACGGCCTCTTCAAACGAGTGGGTCACGGGGAGGCCCTCGGTGTACCACCCGAGTTTGTCGATGCCCTCGGTGTCGGCGGTGAACTGGTACGCCAAGCCAGCCGCTGGTCCAGGGTTGGCATAGGCGGCCCACAGATTGAAACTGCTCTTGGGGCCGACGATCAGCGGCAGGCGGGCCATCCGGTACAGATCGTTGATGGCGGGCGCGGCGGAGACGACCACGTCCAGGCCGGGGAACTCTTCGGCGCTCCGCGGTTCGTCCGAAAAAATCACAAAGACCGGATCGAGGTCGGCCAGCGCGGCGTGCAGACGACGCATCTCCTCCACCGTGCGCTCCAGCGGAACGAAGAACCAGCCGCGCAGCGCCGTGCGGAAATCACCGTGGCGGATGTGTACGCCGATCGCCGGTCGGCCCGGCGGCAGGGCCGCGGCGAACGTGTCGGCATCAAGTGCGATTTCCCGGTTGGGCGTGAGATGGCGTGTGATCGCCTCGCGGTGCCGCATCATGCCTAGGTGGTTCTGGATGCCCCAGCGTGTGATGGCGTATGCAGATGCCGCGGCGGGCTCGGGGCCGGTGGGGGGGATGGGTACGCAGCCCCACTCGCCGCGCCGGGGGTTGATGACGCGGCCCAGCAGGCCCTGCTTGCCCAGGCCGCGGGCGATCAGCCATGTGAGCCAGCCGAGGCGGCAGGTGTCGGCGAGGAAGGTGCCGGTGCGGAGAGCGTGGTGGGGAGAGCAGAGCAGGTTGCCGCGCAGGGAGGGGAAGTGGCGGGCGTAGGGGTACATGCAGGGATCGATGAGCGTGTGGCCGGCCTCAAGGCACCAGGCGTAGACGCAGGCGTGCATGTAGAGTTTGTTGGCGAGGCGCACGCCGTCGGTGAGAAGGATGGAGACGCGGGCCATGGGCTCTTCCTACTTCGCGGCCAGAATCTCCGGCAGGCGCACGGTGCGGAACCACTCAACCAGACGCAGGTCGCCCAGCACGCGCCGGCGTGCCTCGCGCATCGGTTCGATCGCGCGGGCGTAGGCATCGGGGTCGGCGAGCAGGAGGCGCACGCATTGCACGCCCGCATCGGCCAGGTCGGGAAGGCGGATGAAACTCCCCTCGGGAAGGAGTGCCTCCGGCGCGCGCGGACCGTGGTAGAGGGGCACCGTCCAGGTGAGCAGCGGGTCAAAGAGTTTCTCGCTCACATACTGGTCGCCTTCCGAAAAGTTCTCGATGGCGAGAGCGAAACGGGCGGGCGCCAGAGCGATCTGCTTGGCCCACAGTTCGCCGCCGGGCGCGAGCGAATCGGGCAGCCCGCGGCCGAAGAGATGGAGCGGAACCCCCGCGTGACGCAGCAGGCCGAGGAAGGCCATTCGGGCGCGATGACCGGCGTGGCTGGTGCGCCCCGACGTGATGCATACCAAGCCCGTGTCCTTGTCCGGCGGCTGAAGGGCCGCGAGCGTGCGGACATCTTCGTGGACGTGCCATGTCGCGGGCAAGCGCATCGGGCGGGGGGCACGGGCATCGGGCGCGAAAACGGCTTCCGCGTGCTCGGCCGCCGCATCCAAGTACCCTTGGTCGATGTGGTCAGGCGGCTCCAGGAACAGGACGGTGATGTCTCGCCGGGCGCGGCCGATGGCCCGGAAGGCTGTTCGGGCACGCTCGTAGCCGTAGCGGCCCAGGGCCTTGAAGATGAGGCCGGGCAGTCGCGGCGGGCGGGGGTTGCGGGCACCGTCGGTGGGCAGGCCGAGGCAGAGGATGTGGTCGGCGGCAAAGTCCCACGGGGCGAACGTGAGGTCTCCGTGGCGGCCCATGGACCCATCGCACTGGTTCCAGACCATGTCCGGGAAGCGCGAGCCGTGGGTGGTGAAGCCGATGCGCATCGG